>NZ_JBWHYQ010000059.1:0-463 GCF_056322905.1 Lysinibacillus sp. G1-3 | reverse complement strand
GTATGAAGTCCCTCCAAAAATCATTTGATAATATAGTTTACAGCTATAATTGTAAACGCTATCATAAAATGTAACAATATCTTTTTGAAAATTGTAGTCATATTTATGTATAATTAATGAAAATGTTTTTCAAAATCAATAGAAATGGAGTGAGTAAGGTGTATTACATCGCAATCGATATTGGAGGCACTCAAATTAAATCGGCAGTTATTGATAAGCAATTGAATATGTTTGACTATCAACAAATACCAACGCCGGACAACAAAAGTGAGCTTATTACTGACAAAGTATATGAGATTGTAACAGGATATATGAAGCAATATCAGTTGATCCAACCTGTCATAGGTATTTCATCAGCAGGCGTTGTTGATGAACAAAAAGGCGAAATTGTATACGCAGGGCCAACCATTCCGAATTATAAAGGTACTAATTTTAAGCGATTATTAAAATCATTGTCTCCTTA
>NZ_JBWHYQ010000058.1:0-511 GCF_056322905.1 Lysinibacillus sp. G1-3 | reverse complement strand
CGGATCAAAGCTCACTTACAGCTCCCCGAAGCATATCGGTGTTAGTGCCGTCCTTCATCGGCTCCTAGTGCCAAGGCATTCGCCGTGCGCCCTTAATAACTTAACCAAGTTATTAAGCCTATAAAAACTTAAAAAATAAATGTGTTTGTTACTATTTCAATGTCGTTTTATCCAGTTTTCAAAGAACAATAATTGGTGGAGCCTAGCGGGATCGAACCGCTGACCTCCTGCGTGCAAGGCAGGCGCTCTCCCAGCTGAGCTAAGGCCCCAAGAGGTATATATGGTGGGCCTAAATGGACTCGAACCATCGACCTCACGCTTATCAGGCGTGCGCTCTAACCAGCTGAGCTATAGGCCCTCTTAGAAGTTTTATATTTAGTCATAAACCTTCAAAACTGAACGCAAAACGTAATCTTACAAACCCTAGGTTTGTATTCCGAAAATATCCTTAGAAAGGAGGTGATCCAGCCGCACCTTCCGATACGGCTACCTTGTTACGACTTCACCCCAA
>NZ_JBWHYQ010000057.1:0-553 GCF_056322905.1 Lysinibacillus sp. G1-3 | reverse complement strand
AAAACATCTTCATTCATTAATGCGAGCAGGATATGTCAATTTAGAATTAGAAGATTATTGGTATTATAGAAATTATATGAGGGCTATAAATACTAAAGAAGTAACAAAAATGATAATACGACGATGGCATTCATAGATAGGTTTCACAATATGTGGTTGATATATTAGTCTTTGCAGCACTTTGTTAATTTTGCAACAGAATTATTATAATAATATATATAATCTAAACAACTATTTCATTACTTTAAACCTCATTTTTAAATTGTTTTTCACCTGTATTATTTCTTTAAATTAGTAGCGTGGTATATGTTTTGTATTTGAAAAATATTGATATTTTTTTTAAAATGTACTTATTAATAAATTACATATAAAGAAGGTATATTTAAATGTATAATAAACTTTGGACAAAAGACTTTATTATGATCACACTAGTTAACTTTCTAATGTATGTTATTCATTATACATTGTTCGTTACAATAACTAATTTTACAATTAATCAGTATCATTCTTCAGCAAGTATAGGAGGATTAGCTGCTGGTATATTCATTATAGG
>NZ_JBWHYQ010000056.1:0-871 GCF_056322905.1 Lysinibacillus sp. G1-3 | reverse complement strand
CAAACACATAATTAGTTAAAGATAGTATTTTATCATTGAATCCAAATGATGAATTAAAACTCCTATTCAAACACCTTATGAAATTATGTAGACTTGAATGTTTTAGCATTACTCCTTTCGGGTTACCTGTGGTTCCTGATGTATAAATAACATAAGCGAAGTTATATGGATCATTGATATTCACTAAATTTTCAGTCTCCAACGCAGTCAAATCTATTTTAAATAAGTCTATAATTTCCCCACTAAACTTTAAATCTTTTATTAAGCTTTCGGAACTTAATAAAATTTTACTTTCACTATCATTTAACATATATTCGATTCTTTCTCTTGGATAACTTGGATCTATTGGTAAGTATGCTCCTCCTGCTTTCAGAGTTCCTATTATTCCCACTACCATCTCCAGTGATCTTTCTACCATTATTCCTACTATCGAATCAGCTTTAACACCTTTAGTCCTTAATTCTTTCGCCAAATTATTGGCCTTTCTATTTAATTCTCTATAAGTTACCTCTTGATCTTCTAATACTACCGCAACCTTATTCGGTGTTTTGTTTACTTGATCTTCAAATAATTCTACTATTGTTTTTTCTTTAGGATACTCAGTTTTTGTATTATTAAATTCATGTAGTATATGCGTTTTTTCTTTTTCAGATAATATACTAATTTCATTTATTTTTATATCTGCATTTTTCGTTATATTATCTAGTACAGTAATGTAGTGTCTACATAATCTTTCTATTGTTTCTTTATTAAATAATTTCGAACAATATTCCATACTAAATTTTATTATTTTATCTTCTTCTAAAGCATCTAATGTTAAATCAACCTTGGATACCTTTCTATCCTCATTGTATTGGTAAAATCCAAGATC
>NZ_JBWHYQ010000055.1:0-887 GCF_056322905.1 Lysinibacillus sp. G1-3 | reverse complement strand
CGCGAGTTCGAACCTCGTCTTCCGCTCCAAATGTGCCGGGGTGGCGGAACTGGCAGACGCACAGGACTTAAAATCCTGCGGTAGGTGACTACCGTGCCGGTTCGATTCCGGCCCTCGGCACCATTTTTTATAATTAGCGCCCGTAGCTCAATTGGATAGAGCGTCTGACTACGGATCAGAAGGTTATGGGTTCGACTCCTGTCGGGCGCGCCAAATTAATACTTATCGGAATGTAGCTCAGCTTGGTAGAGCACTTGGTTTGGGACCAAGGGGTCGTAGGTTCGAATCCTGTCATTCCGACCATTTTATGGGGCCTTAGCTCAGCTGGGAGAGCGCCTGCCTTGCACGCAGGAGGTCAGCGGTTCGATCCCGCTAGGCTCCACCATAAAAGATAACCAGTATAAAGATCCTGGCGGCGTAGCTCAGCTGGCTAGAGCGTACGGTTCATACCCGTAAGGTCGGGGGTTCGATCCCCTCTGCCGCCATCTTAAAGGACCTTTAGCTCAGTTGGTTAGAGCAGACGGCTCATAACCGTCCGGTCGCAGGTTCGAGTCCTGCAAGGTCCACCATTTATATATTGTTACGGAGGTATACCCAAGTCTGGCTGAAGGGATCGGTCTTGAAAACCGACAGGCGGGTAACACCGCGCGGGGGTTCGAATCCCTCTACCTCCTCCAGTTTATTTTATAAATGGCGCTTGAAAAACTCGAAAAGAATATTTTATTAACGCGGGGTGGAGCAGTGGTAGCTCGTCGGGCTCATAACCCGAAGGTCGTTGGTTCAAATCCGGCCCCCGCAACCAAATGGTCCCGTGGTGTAGCGGTTAACATGCCTGCCTGTCACGCAGGAGATCGCCGGTTCGATCCCGGTCGGGACCGCCATTTTTT
>NZ_JBWHYQ010000054.1:0-941 GCF_056322905.1 Lysinibacillus sp. G1-3 | reverse complement strand
TTGGGGTGAAGTCGTAACAAGGTAGCCGTATCGGAAGGTGCGGCTGGATCACCTCCTTTCTAAGGATATTTTCGGAATACAAACCTAGGGTTTGTAAGATTACGTTTTGCGTTCAGTTTTGAAGGTTCATTCTTCTGAATGAAACACTTCAAAACTTGTTCTTTGAAAACTGGATAAAACGACATTGAAATTGTAACAAACACATTTATTTTTTAAGTTTTTTTATAGGCTTAATAACGAATAAGGTTTCAAGACACGAGTAGTTCTAGGAAGCAATCGAGAGAAGGAAGGAGCGTACCTTTGTACGTGACTGACTGAACGAGTGCAGCTGACGACGAAATACGATGTGTATTGAAAGCTATAGGTTAAGTTATTAAGGGCGCACGGCGAATGCCTTGGCACTAGGAGCCGATGAAGGACGGCACTAACACCGATATGCTTCGGGGAGCTGTAAGTGAGCTTTGATCCGGAGATTTCCGAATGGGGGAACCCACTACGTTTAATCGCGTAGTATCTTGACGTGAATACATAGCGTCTTGAAGGCAGACCCAGGGAACTGAAACATCTAAGTACCTGGAGGAAGAGAAAGAAAAATCGATTCCCTGAGTAGCGGCGAGCGAAACGGGAAGAGCCCAAACCAAGAGGCTTGCCTCTTGGGGTTGTAGGACACTCTATACGGAGTTACAAAAGAGCGAGTTAGATGAAGCGACTTGGAAAGGTCCGCCAGAGCAGGTAAAAGCCCTGTAGTCGAAAGTTCGTTCTCTCCTGAGTGGATCCTGAGTACGGCGGAACACGTGAAATTCCGTCGGAATCTGGGAGGACCATCTCCCAAGGCTAAATACTACCTAGTGACCGATAGTGAACCAGTACCGTGAGGGAAAGGTGAAAAGCACCCCGGAAGGGGAGTGAAAGAGATCCTGAAACCGTGTGCCTACAAGTAG
>NZ_JBWHYQ010000053.1:0-953 GCF_056322905.1 Lysinibacillus sp. G1-3 | reverse complement strand
TAAACTCCCTCTATAAACATTGATGTATCAACGGTTTCCGCCATTTCATGATGAAGAGAAAATATTTTTTCACTTCATTTACAAACAGTGTTTTGAATTTATTGTTATAATTTACAACTTAGGTGTACGCTTCGCTAAAACTAATGGGAATCATTAGCTTTTTTAATCCACTATGTGATGCACAATGGATCTCTGCGATACTTATGACGACGTACCCTCCCATGTCTCTTAGCGTCATTTGCGCTTACATTCCTTCGTTCGGTCTATTCATAAGGCAGAGGCCTGCTATGCTGCTCCGGAGACTCATAGTCTGAGTTTAGTTATTTTGCTGGCTTCTCCGTGTCATCCTTCTTTTTATAGTTCGATGAAAGAATTGATTACGCTGCCTCTGCGAGACAGTAGAGGTCATTCATCATATGTTGCTCGTTAAAAAATACTTTCTTTTTGCATATGCCATGTAATACCTTCAGTAATTTACCACAGAGTATCACCATTGACTGCTTTCCCCTTAAGGGATTTTGTTGTCGTGTTGTGTAATATTCATGAAGCTTTTTAAACGCTTCGTTATGACGAATAAGCGGGACTATAACCTTAAATAGAGTGTTTCTAAGCTTCCTTCGTCCTCGTTTAGAGATATGTTTTTGTCCCTTATGTTGACCAGACGAGCTTTCACGTAATGTTAATCCCGCTAGTTTTATAAGTTGGCGTGGATTTTCATAAAGTGAGAAGCTTCCTACTTCTGATAGTAAATCAACTATTGTCGCGTCTCCTAAACCAGGAACTGAAGCCAGTATTTCATATTCCATTGTCTTTTGTGCCATTTCAGCTAATTGATTATTTACAGTTTCAATTTCGATTTCTAATAACCGATACTGACGTAAGAGCGTGGCGATTTCGTGTTGGGCCATCTGTGTTCCTTCTGTCAGTCCGATAGAGTTTTGCGCGGCTTCAAT
>NZ_JBWHYQ010000052.1:0-1055 GCF_056322905.1 Lysinibacillus sp. G1-3 | reverse complement strand
TCTCCTCAATATGGTGGTGGACAGACTTACGGTAATAACCAACCGTCATATGGCGGTGGTCAACCACAACAACAGTTTGGTGGTGCTATGCCAGGACAGGGTTCATTTGGAGGCGATGCTTATCAGCTAAATCAACCACCTGTGAATCAGCCGAATTATACACGTGTAGATGAGGATCCCTTTGCTAATAGCAAAGGACCGATAGAAGTATCTAACGATGATCTACCATTTTAAGGAGTAGAATAATGAAAATAAAATTGTTTAAGAAACTTTTTAATTCTTCATGTTTGTGTTGTGGTGAAATTGCGACAAAGGACGTTAAAGAAATACCGTCGGGTGAACATATTCTGTATGATCTAATTAGATTTAATTATTTAACCGTATCCAAAAAGAATTATAAAGTGATTTATAGACGCTTTGCTCACGATCATTTAGCAAGATACCCATTATGTATTAATTGTTATAGTAAGGTAGAAGCTAAATGGCAAGAAGATGTAATAATGGCAGATGCTTTACTTGAGCAAAAAAAGAAAGAACGTGAAATTAGTGAATATTACGAGAGATTAACAGTGGAAATTGAACGTAAAGAATTAGAAGTAAGGGCAAAAGCTGTAGGTATTGATTTAGACAAAGAAATGATCGAGCTAAATAATAATAAAGTAAAGAATCAAAAATAAAATTGTAGAACATAATTATAGAATTTCATAATTTTTTAACATTGGGCGTCAGCACCAACAGGCTACCAGGAGAGCAAAAAACGCTCTCTAGGTATCTGTAAGTGTCGCTTCGGCATTAAATGGCCCGATAACCACCAGCTGTACGCTTGCGCTACACCTGGTAGGTTCCTGTTCCATTTACCTCCGGTCATACCGAACGAGCCGGAAAGAAGAAGATCCTAAAAGAATAAAGAAAAAAGGAAGGCAGCCAAAAAAAACGGCTGCTTTTATTGTGGATTTTTTCCCTTTGGCGCAGCGCAATCTACCAACTTAACGCCTGACATCGGCCTGGAATTGGGCGAGCCTCGCTACTCTTCCCAATCCCCTGCCGTGCAGGCG
>NZ_JBWHYQ010000051.1:0-1162 GCF_056322905.1 Lysinibacillus sp. G1-3 | reverse complement strand
CTAAAGGTGTTAAAGCTGATTCGATAGTAGGAATAATGGTAGAAAGATCGCTGGAGATGGTAGTGGGAATAATAGGCACTCTAAAAGCAGGAGGAGCATACTTACCAATAGATCCGAACTATCCGAAGGAGAGAATCGACTATATGTTAAGGGATAGTGGAAGTAAAGTATTATTAAGTAAAAATACTTTAATAGAAGCTATTGAATTTGAAGGTGAGTTTATTGATATTTTTAACGATAAAGGAATATTAAATGGAGAGGGAAGTAACCTTGAGAAAATTAACAAGCCAACAAATTTAGCATATGTTATATACACGTCTGGTACGACTGGAATGCCTAAGGGAGTAATGATTGAACACAAATCATTGGTTAATAGATTGAACTGGATGCAAAAAAAATATCCACTAAATGAAGAAGATACTATTTTGCAGAAAACAACCTATACTTTTGATGTATCTGTATGGGAACTTTTATGGTGGTCATTAGTAGGTGCTAAAGTATGTATGTTGGGTCCTAATGATGAAAAAGAACCGCTGAAAATAATAGAGGCCATAAATAAGTATAATATAACAACGATTCATTTTGTTCCATCTATGTTAGATATTTTTTTAGATTTTGTAGAAGAAAATAGAATGAATTTAAATTTAGGTAGTTTAAGACATATATTTGCTAGTGGGGAAACTTTAAACTTTAAACAAGTATCGAAATTCTATAGAGAGTTTAAAACTGGCAAGAAGCTTATTAATCTTTATGGACCTACGGAGGCTACAATAGATGTAACCTATTTTGAGTGTAATAGTAATGAGAATATTAAATCAGTCCCAATAGGAAAGCCTATAGATAACACTAAATTGTATATTTTAAATAAAAATGAGGTTGTCCCAACAGGTGTACCAGGAGAACTATGTATAGCTGGAGATGGACTTGCCCGAGGTTATTTAAATAAATCTGAATTAACTGCTGAAAAATTTGTAGAAAATCCATTTGAGCCAGGAAAGAAAATGTATAGAACAGGAGACCTGGCAAGATGGTTACCAGATGGAAATATCGAATTTTTAGGTAGAATAGATAACCAAGTTAAAATACGTGGATTTAGAATAGAGCTTGGAGAGATAGAAAATAGATTATTACAACATGACGATGTAAAAGAAACAGCCGTTGT
>NZ_JBWHYQ010000050.1:0-1179 GCF_056322905.1 Lysinibacillus sp. G1-3 | reverse complement strand
TGAACTGAACCCTATTTTGTAGACAGTTTAATAAAAAGGGATGTAGTTGTAAGTTAAGCCGCAATGAGATGGCTTCGGTAAGTTGCCGGAGCCATCTTTTTTAGTGTCCATTGTTTTCGTGTGTGATTATAATGGTCCATATAGTCCATCACTATTGTGTGTAATTCTGCCAAACTTTCCGCTTGTTTATAATCTACTTCATCTTTGAAATGACCGAAGAACGATTCGATTGGCGCATTATCAAGACAATTTCCTCTGCGGGACATTGACTGGTGAAGTCCCATTTCTTTTACACGCTGCTGATATTCTGGGTTTGTATAATGAATACCTTGGTCCGAGTGAATCATCGCTTCCGGATGGAGATTGCCGTCTAGATGTGTTTTTAACTTTTCAAGCGTCTTATAGACAAGGGACATCTTTAACGTAGTAGATAATTCATATGCTACAATTTCTCGTGTTGCGACATCTTTCACGCATGATAAATACGCCCTTTGACCACCTCTATATTGCAGATACGTAATATCTGTTAAGAATACTTTCCCTGGCTCTTCTTGCTTAAATGCACGGTTTAAATGGTTCGGTATACGGCGATGCACCTCTGTTGCTTTTTCTAACAGACGGTACGGATTGGCACGCCGTACTTTCGCATATAAATTGAACTTATGCATCAGACGAAGAATCTTTTTATGGTTCATCGGTGTGTCCAGCACATCTACCAGTGCCATATAAAATCCACGATAACCAATTTTCCCTTTCGCTTGATCATAAATTGATTTTAATAAGATGTAATCTTGATAATCAGATTCTTCACGTAAAGCGTTTTTCTCCCTATTTTGAAGCCATTTATAATAGCCACTTGGACTGACATTCGCTACCTGACAAAGATGGCGAGTCATATTTTTTAATTGATATAAACGAATCGTTTCATTGATGGCTTGGTATTTCTCTTTTGGTGTTAAAAACGATTCTTCTTCGCCTGCCTTTCCATTTCGTCGAGCTTTTTTAGCAGATTAAGTTCTGCCTCTAATAGTTGAATACGCGCTTCCGCTTTTTCAAGTTTTTTTTCTGCGGATAAGTTTTCAAGGCGTGGACGACCAGTACTCTCTTTTCCACGACGTTCCTCTAAAAAGCCTTCCTTACCATGTGTTTGATATGTTTTCTTCCAACGGCTAATTGCAC
>NZ_JBWHYQ010000005.1:0-263828 GCF_056322905.1 Lysinibacillus sp. G1-3 | reverse complement strand
TACTCATGATGTTCTCCCGTTCATAAATGGTATGGTTAGTATAACGGGGTTTCCAAACATTGAAAATAGAAAAACCCCGAATAGGTCCACTTTTTTTAAAGTGTCCACTATTCGGGGTTCAGTTCAAAATGTCGCAAGAGAGCTTTTTCTCTTAATGAATTTCAACAGATTCTGAAAGTTCTGCTGAAATAAGTGTACCGAGTAACATTGTTATAATGACTACACCTGCTGTTAAAAATAGCATTATGCATGCCTCCCATCTGAATATGAAGAGATTTAATTAACAACAGTTTAGCATTCGTGCGACTTTTAAACTGTGATTTTTCTCACACTAAAAGGCACTCATTTTGACTTTTTTGTGTAGTTTATCTCGCAGATTGGTGAAAACTAATACACAGTGGGATAAAGAAAACTCTGCTGATAATAGACTTTATAACGATTCGATAGCTTTTAGTACTATTTGTGTTGAATGCTTTGCAGCTACTGGTAAAAACTCATCGAAGCTAATATTCGATTCTTTGCCAGCAATATCTGATAAAGCACGAATAACAACAAACGGAGTACCAAATTGGTAACACACTTGTGCAACAGCTGCTGCTTCCATCTCTACTGCCTTCATTTGCGGGAAGTGACGACGGACTGCTTCTACACGAACAGGATCATTCATAAAAGCATCACCTGAGCAAATTAAACCAATACCATATTGGTGCTCTCCAACAGCCTCTACTGCCTCTTCAGCCACTTTCATAAGTTTTTCATCTGATTTATAAGCTGCTGGCATGCCAGCCATTTGGCCCATTTCATAACCGAAAATCGTTACATCTACATCATGATGACGGACTTCATCTGAAATAACTATTGCGCCTACTTCAAGCTTTTCATCATAGCCTCCTGCAGAGCCCGTATTAATGACTACATCAGGTTTGAATTCATGTAATAGAATAGTAGTTGACATTGCAGCATTCACTTTACCAATACCACTTTTTAATAAAACTACCTCGTTCCCTTTGTAAGTTCCTGTTGTATATTCACTTCCTGCAATTGTTGTGCTTTTTGCATTCTCTATAGATGCACGTAAAAGCTCTACTTCCTCTTCCATTGCTCCGATTACTGCGATTTTCATATTTACGTTACTTCCCTTCTTTATGCACTTCAAATCAATTATACCTCGGCATAATTGCGTCCGGGAATCGGATTTGTGCTTAGGCCTGCACGAGGGCCGACACGATGTCGGTCATTTCGGTAATGCCACAGGACGTGGCGTTTTTACCGATGCAGGTCAATTAGCCGTTATCCCATGGATGCGATGATTTTAGGCTAACATCCTTTTTAAGAACTCCTTTCCGATTACCGTGACATCCGCCGGAGGCTTTGGGCCAACATGAAGTTGGTCACTCAGTCGTGTGTTGCTGTCGCTTCGCTTTCACACAGATAAATTGCCACAGGACGTGGCGTTCTTAGACTGAGCTCCTTTATATCAGTGGATGTTTGTACATCTGCTTCTATAAGTTAAAAATAATAAAACGAGTTACTTTCGTCAATAGGCACCATTTAATGTATTTAGTTGCTCAAGTTTGACTGGTAACCAGCCTTCGTTGTCGACCCATTCCATGCTGACACGGTACATTTGTGTCTTATCATTAGTTGAAACTGTTGCAATAGCCGAATTAGCGCCACCGTTATTTTGTATACGCCAAATAATCATATTGTCCTTTTCGATGCCAGTAGCGGCTGTAACTGTGGCCACCTTTTCAGCCCAGTCTACAGATTTATCATCGTAAGAAGACACATGCTGACCTGTTTGTGTTGTAGGTGTAGGCTTCCAGCTTTTATTGGTTACAACCTTATCAACAATTGGGTTGTCTGACGTGGTTTCAGTAGTAGCATCCTGTTCAGATGTTTCAGTTTCATCTGTAGGCTCTTCCTCTGTTTCTTCTTTAGCTGTTTCATCATTATTTTTCTCTTTAGAAGGCTCTTCCTTCACGTCTTCTTTATCGTTCTTCTGCTCCTGTATTGGCTCATCTTTCGCAACTTGCCCTGCATCATCCTGCCATTTAAACACAAATGTGGCTACTATAATAATTAATATCACGACAATACCAATTAATACATTCAATAGTTTATCTAGCTTTTTATTATGAGATGGCTGCAAATGACGACTGCTTCGAGTTTTTCGTTCACTCATGAAGTCTCCCCCTCTCTAGCCAATATTTTATCAAGTTCAACAGCACTTGCAAAATAATTGTGCTCCTATTATATCATAGACAAAACCAAAGACCTCTTAAGGTATTTATTGGATGTTGGCTATTGAATCAATTATGCAACGGCGTTATTGTATACGGAATCGGCTTTTTGCCAACAAGACGTTGGTTATTCAGTCATATGTTGTTGTCGCTTCGCATTCGCACAGTTAAATTGCTACAATACTCCGCATTCATCTCACAACCTATAAAAGTGGGATACTCCTGTATCGTCTGTCGCTACAAATGCCTTTTGCTAAAAGAAGTGTAAAAACTCACATAGATGATAGAATCAAGAACAGTATCGCCTTGGCGGTGCTGTAGATACAATAGATTGTGCTGAATGAAGATAAAAGCAGCTAGCTCTCTTTTACAAAGAAAGCTAACTGCTTGTACAAAAAATTATTTTATTGAAATAATTTTAACTTTCATTTCACCACCAGGTGTTTGTACGACAACCTCTTCGCCTTCAGCACGACCTAGCAAGCCTTTAGCAATTGGTGATTCATTTGAAATACGGAATTCCATTGGATCTGCCTCAGCCGAACCAACAATTGTATACGATTCCTCATCAGTTGATGGTTTTCCATTAATAATTTCTACAAATGTAACCGTTTTCCCTAATGAAACTACACTGTTATCTGATTCGTCCTCAGAAATAATAACTGCGTTACGAATCATTGATTTTAGTGTCGAAATACGACCTTCTAAAAAGGCTTGTTCTTCTTTTGCAGAATCATACTCAGCATTTTCAGAAAGATCCCCGAAATCACGAGCGATTTTAATACGTTCTACGATTTCCTTACGAGTTTCTGTTTCTAATTTCACTAATTCTTCTTCTAATTTTCTTTTACCTTCAGCTGTCATTGGGTACTGTTTTTCGTTTGCCAAAGTTCTTCACTCCTTGTTTTCGTCAATATAAAAACATAAAACTCGATTAAATGCCTTGTAGGATCATTTAATCGAATTTTATTATTTTTAAACGTTTTCAAATTACGCTTTGACCTAATAGTATGCATGCCTTTCTGAAATATGTACAGATATGCATGTAAATATTGTCAATACCACTCTATCTTATTACAATACGTTGTCGGTTTCAAGAATAGTTTTAATCTTCGTTACCATTAAATCGATTGCAACCTCATTATCCCCGCCTTCAGGAATAATAATATCAGCATAACGTTTCGTCGGCTCAATAAATAAATTGTGCATTGGACGCACTGCCGATAAATACTGCTCGATTACAGAATCTGTTGTACGGCCACGCTCTTTTATATCACGCATTATACGACGAATAATACGTAAATCTGAGTCCGTATCTACATATAATTTAATGTCCATTAAATCACGTAAATCTGCATCTTCTAACACTAAAATACCTTCTAGTATAATAACATCTACAGGCTCTACATGAATAACTTCTTTTGCTCTTGTATGCTGCACATAATCATACACAGGCTTTTCAATTGGTTGACGGACCAATAATTTTTTTAAGTGTTCAATTAACAAATCATTATCAAACGCTAACGGATGGTCATAATTTGTACCTAAACGCTCCTCAAACGTTAAATGACTTTGATCTTTATAATAAAAATCTTGTTCAATTACAACTACTGAATGATCGCGGAAAACATCATAAATAGCACGGGTCACACTCGTTTTTCCCGAGCATGAGCCACCAGCGATTCCTATGACGACTGGACGCTTCGCTGCCATTAATTATTCTCCTTTCGCATCATATTATGTGGTTTTAATGGTGTGTCGCATTTAAATTTAACGATTTGTAGTGGATGACGCGCAGCATCTAAGCTATTGCCATCTTCATCCCAAATTTCACCCATTGTAAAACGGAAGTTTTCGATTTCTGGTCCAAAGAATTCTACCTCATCGCCAGGTTTAAAATAGTTACGTTGTTGCATTGTTACCATTTTCGTTTCTGGGTCATGCTCTAAAATTAAACCAGCAAACTCATAAGTCGTTTTACGGCCATGTACACCAAACATTTGCTCCTCGTGACCAGGTGCATCGTGGAAGAATGCTTCTGCAGTGTCACGGTTAGCACATTTATCTAATTCCTCAAGCCATTCACGTTTAATTTTGAAATTGTCAGGGTCCGCACAATAAGCGTCAATCACTTTGCGGTACACTGAAACAACTGTAGCAACATAGTGAATTGATTTCATACGGCCTTCTACTTTTAATGAATCAATCCCAAGCTCAATCATATGTGGAATTGCTTCAATTAACTTTAAGTCTTTCGGACTCATCGCGAAAGGTGCGTGATTATCATCGAAAAGTGCCTTTTCTTCGCCATCCTCTAGCTCATATAAATCATAGTCCCAGCGACAAGATTGACAGCAACCACCACGGTTAGAGTCACGAGCAGTCATATGATTTGAAAGTACACAGCGACCAGAATAGGCGATACACATCGCTCCATGAACGAATGCTTCAATTTCAATATCGACTTTTTCCTTCATCAGCTTCATTTCTTCGCCGCCTACTTCACGTGCTAATACTACACGATGTAAGCCTTCTTCTTTCCAATACTGGACAGCCTTCCAGTTCGATAAAGATTGCTGTGTAGAAAGATGAATTTCAAGCTTTGGTGCAGCTGTACGGCAAGTTTCAATGATCAGAGGGTCCGCTACAATAATGCCTGTAACACCTGCAGATTCAATATCTTTTAAATACTGCTCTAAGCCGTCCATATTTTCATTATGGGCGAAAATATTTGTCGTAACATAGATTTTAGCACCATATTTATTGGCGAATTCAACACCTTCGCGCATTTGTTCAATTGAGAAGTTATCTGCGTTTGAACGTAAACCGAACTCTTGTCCACCGATAAATACAGCATCTGCTCCATAGTGAACTGCTACTTTTAATTTTTCTAAACTACCTGCAGGGGCAAGTAGCTCTGGTTTTTTTGTAATGACACGTTCCCCGTCTACAATCTCACGAATTTTGTCATTTTGTTCTAATGCTAATGCCATGTTCTTGCCACCTCCTAGTAAACTGTTTCCTTGAAGATAAAGCCAGTATCAAGAGGTCTGATGGCAGGCTGAATTTCTTCAATTTTAGCTAGTAAATCATCTTTAATATCTTCATACGCATCTTCTGATTCGTCAAAATATGTGTCAAGTGCTTGACGATAAGCTTCTGTTACTGTGACTACATATTCTGGTGTTTGAAGCACACCTTCAATTTTTAATGCATCTATGCCACCTTCGAATAATTCGCCAAGCTCATCAATAATACACATATCATTTGGACTGAAAATATGCGTACCGTTAGCATCTTCATAAATTGGATATTTATTATTACGCTCATCATCATGAAGGAACATATTGCGATTTTCCTTACGATTTTCAATTTCCATTACTTTATCTTGATATAAGAAATAATGGCCTAGTAATGGGCGTTTTGATTGGAACATACATGTCATTCCATGTACTTGAACCTCAACCTCTATTTCTACATTTTCTTTAATTTCTAGCACTTCATCTAAAGAAAGTTCACGTGAAAGTACTGCGCGAGTTGCTCCGCGTTTCCCCCAATAATTTGCTGTAAACCAGTTCGTTGCAGTCGTTTCTGGATTCCAGTGTAGCGGTATTGTAACACCTTGTTCACGACGGATGATTAATACTGCTGGATCACCATAAATTAAACGGTCAACACCAATACGTTGCATTTCTTTTAAATATTCGGCAAGCGCATCCATTTTATCATTATGGAATAGCGCATTTACCGCAACATAAACCTTTTTACCCGCTGCATGAATCAACTTTGTAGCTTCTTCCACTTCACTAACAGAAAATTCTCCTGCTAGACGAAGACCAAATTGTTGTTCACCAATAACAAAAGCATCTGCTCCAGCCTGTAAAAGTGCTTTTACATGGTCCACTGATTGCGGTGTAACAAGCAATTCAGGTTTTTTCATAATAGTCACCTCTTCAAACATAGTAATAAACCATCACCGACCGGTAAAAATGCACTAGTATAATCAGGGTGCTCCATAATCCAATCGGTAAAGTTTTTTAAATTTCGAATCATTGTACGCTTGCGACGCGGTACATCTTTTAAATCTAAATCTGATAAGCCATGCATATACATATTATCGATATATAGAACTCCGCCAGATTTTACAAGAGGCGCATACTTTTCAAAAAAGCGTTGATATTGTCCCTTTGCAGCATCGATAAAAACTGCATCGAAGGTCGTATGAATTGCTTCATCATTCACCTCTAAGGCGTCTCCTTCAATAACCGTAATACGATCTGAAACTGTAGAACGTTCAATATAAGCCTTTGCTCTCGCAACACGCTCAGTATCTCGCTCAATTGTCACGATATGCACGTTAGGTAAAGCGTCAGCCATTCTTATTGCAGAATAACCAATTGCTGTACCAATCTCTAAAATTTTTGACGGATTTTGAATACGTAGCAGTTGATTTAGTGCATCAATGCCTGCAAGCTGCATAATCGGTACATGATTCTCCTCCGCAAATGCTTCCATTTCTAAAAGCAATTCATTACGTGGTTGAATAAATGATTGAATATATGCATCTGATAATTCCATTTTTAAGTTCACCCTCATATCAATTATGCCTCGGCATAATTGCGTCTGGAATCGGCTTTGTACAAGCACACAGCCGATTTCGTGACATACGCCAGAGGCTTTAACTTCTTTCAGCGGATGCTTGGACATCTGTAGCTGACGCTTCACTTTCGCTACAAAAGACATCTGTAGCTGACGCTTCACTTTCGCTACCAAAGACATCTGCAGCTGACGCTTCACTTTCGCTACCAAAGACATTTGCTGAAAGAAGTTAAAAGGCAACAAGTAATCCTCGTTGTCTGTACTTCATCATTTAACAACAAAAAGAAAAAGACCAAACGTGATGTCTTGGTACTTCGTCATACAAAAATGAGCAATTGTTTTTATAAGCTTTAAACAATTGCCACCACGTATATTTTTCCGCATTAACGGACTGATTGAATTTTTCCCATGCGGATCGATTAAAAATCACAACTTATAATAGCATGAAAATAGAAGGAAAGCTATTTTTCTTTCCTTCTATCCACATTATTACTATTTATTTTTTAATAATATCCAGTATATCTCGGCATAATTACGTTTTTTCGCAGATGTATGGACACCCGCTGAAAAGTAACTTAACATCTCACAAGTTAACAGAAATTACTCTGCATTGCGCAAATATTTTTGCTCTTTCTGTAAGTGTTCATCATATGTTTTCGAGAAGTGATTGACACCCTGTTTATCCGCTAAGAAGAAGAGGTAATCTGTTTCACTTGGATTAAGCACTGCTTCAATTGAAGTTTTCCCAGCACCCGCAATAGGACCTGGTGGTAAGCCTTTATTTTTGTAGGTATTATAGGCATTATCTACTTCTAAATCTTTATAAAGTACACGATCTTTATGAGATCCTAGTGCATATAAAACAGTTGGGTCTGTTTGTAGAGGCATTCCTTGATTGATACGGTTATAGAATACGCTCGCAATTGTTTCTCGATCTGTTTGAGCAGTAGCTTCTTCTTCCAATAATGAAGCAAACGTTATTAATTGATGTACTGACATTTGTTTTTCAGTAAGAACATCGCTGTAATTTTTCACAACCTTGTCCATTGCCCCTACCATTTCATCTACAATCGATTCCAATGTTGGTTTTTCTTCAAAATAAGAATACGTTGCAGGGAATAAATAGCCCTCTAAATCATAACGAATATTATCGGCTAAAACCGCATCCGTTACAAGCTCAGGATATTTAGCCTTCATTTGTTGAACAAATGTATCGCTTGTTACTAAGTCCATAAATTCCTTTTGAGTGTAAGGTGTTTTCTTTTCCACAATATTACCGATTTGTTCAAGTGTTAAGCCTTCAGGAATGGTCATTGCAAAGACTGGCGTACGGTAGACCTTTCCGGTTTTTAAACTTTTGATTAATTCGTCTAATGTCATTGACTGTGATAAATCATATTTGCCCGCTTGGAACTGAGATTCATTTTTAAATTTGGCATAGTATTTAAAAACACGAGCATCTTTAATTAACCCTTTTTCCTCTAATAGAGTCGAAATAGAGCTTAAACCTGAACCGATTGGTACTTCAACCGCTATTGTTTTAGTCGCATCTGGATCTACTGGTTTTAATGCGCTCTTCACATAATTATAGCCAATTAAACCGACTATCCCTAAAATTAGGACTAAAGCAATTGCAACAATAGCAACGATTTTTCTCACAATTTTTACCTCGGATTTTCTTTCTTGCATTTTTGAAAACATTTCTTGTTTTTTTGAACCGTTATTCACGGGTTTCCCCCCTATCACTCCATTATCATACTAGAAATCAACTTTCACGACAAACAGAAATAGATAATTCAGTAGAAAAAGCACACATCAATTATGCCTCGGCATAATTGTGTCCGGAATCGACTTTGTGCTTGCACAAAGAACTCCTTTCCGATTCCGTGACATCCGCCGGAGGCTTTAACTTCTTTCAGCGGGTGTTTGGACAGCCGCTGAAAGAAGTTAAAAATAGCTTGCGACAATAGAATGAGTATAATAAATAAAAGTTGATTCCCTAGAATTAGTAAAAAAAGCTGAGATAAAAACAGTTTTAAAGCATTGATAACATACTAGAGAAAACTAGATAGATAATAATGGGTCGTTTTGATCATTTGGAATGGAAAGCCCCTTTCATAGAAAACAAAAATCTGCCAACAATATTGTTAGCAGACTAGGTAATATTTTTTCCACAATAACGGTTGGAAAACATAAACATAAAGATAAAGTGATACCTATAATTGAAAAGCTCCTTGTTTGACATCGACTAATAATCCCTTTGCAAGCTGTGTTATAACTACATCATCTGCCGGAGGATTAAAGCGACTACATTGAACATCTCGAAATAGTCGCTGTAATTTACTAGTTTTAGACAGACTTCGTCCACCAACAACTTGCATAGCTTTTGTTACGATATCAATGGCATTATTACAAATGACATACTTTGCAATGCTAACATCTTCAGAAAGTCGATCCTTTATCGCAGGATTTTGCTCTACTTGGGCTGCAATACTATACAATGTTCGACGTGCCGTTTGATAAAGTATTTCTATTTCACCAATTTTTTGTTGGACATGACTTGCGTGAGCGATTGTATTTTCTAAACTGTATGAATAAGTATTTTTAGCAAAATCTATTGCATAATCCCTAGCAGCCCCTGCAACCCCTAAGTAAACAGCTGGAATTTCTAATGAATAGACACGACCATCAGCTAAAAAACGGTTTATTTCATTTGGACGATGCTTGTATAGCAATGCCTCTTCCTGAATAAACGTGTCATGAAAAATAATATCATGACTACCTGTTGCACGCATTCCCATTGCATCCCAAGTATTAACAACCTCTACCTGATCATTTTTAGTTACTAAAAATTCTGCTGTTAAATTCTCTTCTTCTATATAGGCGATAATCGTAAATTGTTTTAAAATGGGGGCTAAGGAAGCAAAAGCCTTTTCACCTGTAATGATATAGCCTCCAGGCACTTTTTTTGCAATTGTACCAGGTAAACTTCCACGAGAAATATTACCTTTCCCTCGTTCGCTATTGATAATATTTAATAGAGAACCTTCTTTAACTGCTTTACGACTTAATTCCGCAAATATTGGCTCGGGCCACGTCTTGGCCTCACGAACGTTCAAAAAGGTTAATAAGTGCCAACCAATAGACAATGCAGTAGAACCATCGCCTTTTGCTAATTGTTCCTGTACTAATAACATTTCATAAAGAGAAATTTCCTCACCGCCGTATTTTTTTGGCACGGTTAATTTAAAATAGCCAGCGTCCTCTAAAATTTTAAATTGCTCAAACGGAAATTCTCCACTCTCATCATATTTTCCAGCAGTCTTGTCAATTAGTTGTGCCAATTCACTAGCATATTGAACTAGTTTTTGCTCACGATCGTTACGAATATAAACATCACTCATCAATGAGTCACCTTACTTTTCGTAAATCGATTTTGTGGTTTTTTGAGTCCTAAATGTTCCCTTAGTGTTGAACCTGTATACTCTTTCCGATAAATACCCCGCTCTTGTAAAATAGGCACAACCTTGTTCACAAAGTCTTCTATATCGCGTGGTAATAATGAAAACTGTAACATAAAGCCATCTGCCGCTTCCTCTGTAATCCAGCGCTCCATCTCATCAGCAATTTGTGTTGGTGTTCCAACAAAGGCATCGCGCTTAGCAGGACCAAATAGGCGTGCATATAATTCGCCCACCTTTAAATTTTCTTTTTTGATAATTTCTAAATGCTCATAGAAATGACTTTGAATACTGTTGACTTTAGGAAAATCCACTTCAATTGCAGGTGTATCTAACGAGTATTTAGAAAAATCCACATTTCCCATATAGCCCGAAACAAATTTTAAACTTTCATATGGGTCAACCAACGCCTGTAATTCATTATACTTACGGATAGCCTCTTCCTCAGTATCCCCCACAATTGGCGATATCCCTTGGAACACAAGAAGCTCCTCCTCGGTGCGTCCAAATGGAGCAAGCTGTGCCTTTAAATGACGATAATGCTCCTTGGACTTTTCAATATCGTCCCAATGAACAAAAACGACCTCCGCTGTTCGCGCTGCTAATTTTTGCCCTGGTTTTGAAGCACCAGCTTGAATAATAACAGGCTGCCCCTGAACGGAACGTGCAATATTCAATGGACCTTTCACGGATAAATATTCGCCTTTAAAAGCGGTCTCATGTACTTTATTGCGATCATAAAAAATATTATTATCACGGTCGTAGACAAAAGCATCGTCCTCCCATGAATCCCATAACGATTGAACTACATCGATAAATTCCTCCGCACGTTCGTAACGATGATCGTGCTCCCAATGCTTGTCACGGCTAAAGTTTAAAGCCGTCTCTCCTGTCGCATCTGCTGTTGTCACTAGATTCCAACCTACTCTCCCTTCACTAATATGGTCTACGGACATTAGCTGTCGCGCTAATACATATGGCTCACTATATGTGGTTGATGCAGTGGCACCAAGGCCAATTTTTGTTGTCGCAGCTGCCAAAGCTGTAATCTGTATAAGAGGATCAAAGCGATTTAAAATATGTGGATGTGATTCATGATTGATTGCTAAACTATCCGCAACAAAAGCAATATCAAACTTACCCTTTTCAGCTATTTGCGCCACCTTTTGTAAAGCTTTCATATCGATGCTTGCATTAACTTTTGCTGAAGGATGTTTCCAAGCTGCAACATGCATACCTGCCCCAATTAAATATAATGCAAGCTTTAACTCTTTTTTCTTAGTCATTTTGTCGTCATCTCCCTTTCATATGAATCAATTTCACTATCCATATATAAACAAAGACATTTGGTCAATATAGTGTTGGTCAATGAAGGTAAAATTCCTTCCATGTAGCTAATTCATCTAAAGGCATTTTCACAGGAATATAATTCCCATTGGAAATATCTTTAATGAATTTAGCCGTCTCTTCACGCTGATAAATGCCAATAATTTTTTTCAATGTCTCATTGTCCTTATCTTCAGGTCTTGCCACAATGACATTAATAAAAGGTTTCGCCGTTTCATTTTCATGAATGATTGCATCTTTCAATAGCAGTCCTGCTTCGACAGCAACCCCATTATTAATGATTGCAAAATCGGCATCCTCCATAACCCTCGGTGTCGTCGCACCATCTACTGGTAAAATGTTTAATTTTTTCGGATTATCTTTAATCCGATCCTCTCCACCATTGCCATCAAAATTATCCGTAACCGTCAGTAATCCATTCTCCTGTAACAGCAATAACGCTCTACCCCAGTTAGAAGGATCATTTGGTACAGCAATTTTGGCGCCCTCTTTCATATCATCCAAGGATTTATATTTGTTAGAATATAAGCCTATCGGAGCCATGATCGTTGTGCCAATTGCCTGTAAATCTGTATCGTTACTCGTATTAAATAAATTTAAGTAAGCGATATGCTGAAATGCATTTATATCAACCTCCCCCTCCGCCAATGCTTGGTTCGGGTCATATTGTGCTGAGAATGTCACTAAATCGAGATTTATATCTTCCTTAGCAGCCTGTTTTTTTATATACTCCCATGTTTTCAATTCCGAGCTGCGGATTCCAACCTTCACAGCATCTTTTTCATCTGCTTTTGCACAAGCAACTAGTAGGAATAGTAATGCTATTAAACCGAAAAAATAATTTAGTTTCCTCATATCAATTCTCCTTTATGACACTCTGCGTAATTTTCGTTCAAGACTATTTCCAATACTTTGAATGATTTGTACGAGTACTACTAGAATCACCACTGTGACTAAAATCGTGACATTGTCAAAGCGTTGATAGCCGTAAGTAATGGCTACATCACCAAGGCCACCTCCTCCAACTGCCCCTGCCATTGCAGTCGCCCCAATAAGCCCAATTGTTGCCGTCGTAACACTTAATATTAAAGAGGGGAAAGCTTCAGGTAGTAAAAACTTTTGAATAATTTGAAGTGTAGATGCACCCATTGCCTTTGCTGCTTCAATAATGCCTTCATCCACTTCCAATAATGAATTTTCTATTAATCTTGATATATATGGACCGATATGCAACACGAGTGGCACAATGGCAGCTGTCGTACCTATTGCTGTTCCAACGAGCAAGCGTGTAAATGGAATGATAGCAACAAGCAAAATAATGAACGGAATGGAGCGCAAAGTATTAACGATGGGATTGATGATTGAGAAAATTATTCTATTTTCAAGAATATGCCCTTTTCTCGTCACAACTAAAGTAATCCCTAAAATAAAGCCTAAAATCGCACCAAAAAATAACGAAATACTAACCATGTACAGCGTGTCTAACACTGCGTCGATAATGATTTGTGAGCTCACCTTCATGTGCAATAACCTCCTCTATTTGAATATCTTTCGTTCGAATAAATTGATGTGCCTTTTCTATTTCTTTGTCTACGCCAACTAGTTCAACGATTAAATTACCAAAGGGAATCCCTTGTAGCTCTGTGATATTGCCAAACAATACATTTACATCAACATCAAACTTTTTTGCTACTTGAGAGACAACTGGTTGCCCAACGTCTACACCTATAAATTTCAGGTTATAAATTTTTTTAGAATGATCTATCGTTTTAAGTTGCTCGTAGACAGATTGTGGAATTTCATCTCGAACTACCGATTGTACAAAGTTTTTAGTTGTCCCCTCTTGCGGTGAAGAAAAAACTTCAAGTACATTGCCTGTTTCGATAACTTTTCCATTTTCCATAACAGCTACACGATTGCAAATATCCCTTATGACTTCCATTTCATGTGTAATCATTAAAATGGTAATGCCGTACTCAATATTGACTCGCTTGAGTAACTCCAATATAGATTTAGTCGTTTGTGGATCAAGAGCGGAAGTCGCCTCATCACATAATAAAATAGTAGGCTTTGTGACAAGTGCACGAGCAATGCCCACTCTCTGCTTTTGTCCACCTGACAGTTCATCGATAAAACGCTCGGCTTTGTCCTGTAAACCGACAAATGCCAAAACTTCACTTACTTGATCTTCAATTTTTGATTTTTTTATGCCACTTAATACTAATGGCATCGCTACATTTTCAAAGACGGTTTTAGAACGGAGAAGATTGAAGTGTTGAAAAATCATACCAATGTTTTTCTTTTCCTCGCGAAGCTGCTTTTTACTTAATGTTGTCAGCTCTTTGCCATTCACAAGAACGCGACCAGACGTTGGTTCCTCCAGTAAGTTCACTGTCCGTATTAATGTACTTTTGCCAGCACCGCTAAAGCCGATAACACCAAAAACATCACCCTTTTGAATCGTTAAATTAATATGATTTAATGCCGTTACAACGGTTGTTCCTACCTGAAATTCCTTTGTCGTTTCGATAAATTCAATCATTTCACGTCTACCTCCTTAGCATTTCATTTATTTTTGATACGCCCGACTTAAAATGCTGGAACGACAGCCCCTTTATACTGATCTTCAAAAAAAGTACGCGCCTTTTCGCTCGTCAGCCATTTAACGACTGTTTGAATTGCTGGATCATTTTGCTTTTCTTTTGTCGTCGCAATAATGTTGACATATGGCGATTCGGGTCCTTCGATAATAAGTGCATCTTCCACAGGGTTATAGCCCCCTTCTAAGGCGTAGTTCGTATTAATTGCCGAAGCGTCTACATCATCTAGTGAACGAGCTAATAACTGAGAATCAACACCGATAAATTGAATATTTTTTTTGTTTTTTGTAATATCCTCGATTGTAAAATCATTTTCCTTTGCTTTATTCAATTCGATTAGTCCATTATTCTGAAATAGTAGTAAAGCCCGAGAAAAATTGACGACATCATTTGGAACGGAAACCTTTGCGTTTTGCGGTAAATCATTTATATTTTTGATTTTTTTAGCGTACACACCAAATGGTTCTATATGAATTCCTTTTACACTCACTAAATCTAAATGGCTTTCTTTATTTGTTTGTTCTAAAAACGGAATGTGTTGAAAGTAATTGAAATCTAGTTCACCATCTGCCGTTTGCTGATTTGTTTGAACAGCATCTTTTAAAATGGAAATGTCTAATTTCACGCCATCTTTTTCAAGATCCTTTGCTAAATACTCTAATACTTCCGCATGTGGTACATTGGCTGCCCCTACTTTTAATGTTACTGTTTCGTCTTTACTCGCTTCTCCTTTGTTTGTGCAGCCTACCAACAAACCTATCACTAGTACACCGACTAGCAGTCCCCATATTGTCCTCATTTTCAATTTCCCCCTTTGTAAATAAACTTACTTGGTTTAATGTAAAATAAATCTTATCTGTTTACTTATGATTGGTCAACGTTTGATATCTCACTTTATTTATAGATATTTAAAAATTCAGATAAAATAAAACGCAATAAATTTAATTTTCTCTAGAAAAATATATAAATTAGCTCGAAAATACATAAATTTCATTTTTATATAGAATGTTTTACATAATAGATAGAAATTTTCTATTAATACTTCTCAGGCGTCGCTCCATGTTAATCGTTATTCAATAAAAAAACTCTGAGTAGCAAGTTACTACTCAGAGCTCTAATTACAATTCATTTAATACATCTTCAACAAATGCCCATTCTTCATCTGTTTCAATTGGTAATAAATCTTCAATCGTTCCGTCATTTCCAGATACGTATTGAGAAGCAAAAATATCCCGATCCTCTATTGGCTCGTCCGTTGCTAGAACATAAAGTACATAAGATTTGCCAAATTGTTCTGATGAAAATGTATGAATAACTTCACATACTTGATCTGCCCCATGCTCATCTGTAATTGTAAATTGCTGTGGCCCTTCTTCAAACTCGTCTAGAAGTGTCAGGACTACTTCATTAATCATTTCCCATTCTGCCTCTGTTTCAACAGGCTGTAAATTTGTCATTTCTCCATTGTTATCATCATAATCAAATGTCATAGCAGAAATGTCACCAGGAATTTCATTACCATCTTCGTCGATTAACGAAAACAATACATATGATTTTTCTTCTGCATCGAAGGTGAAAACAACACGACATTTTTGCTCTTTGCCATTCTCTCCAATAATCAGAAATTCTTGCGTTTCTTCGTTCATTTAATTTCCTCCTTAACAGCCTTATGGCTCATTATCATAACGTGTGGTTGATTTCCATTTCGGAACAATATATAGGGCATGTATATAAATGTCCTCCACAACTTTTAGTAATGAGCCAGCTTTATTCTTTCAAAAGTAAAAAAGGAACAAGGAGTGCTTATTGCCATCCTTGTTCCACACTTATCAATTATGCCTCGGCATAATTGCGTCCGGAATCGGCTTTGTGCATGCACAAAAAACTCCTTTCCGATTCCGTGACATCCGCCGGAGGCTTTAACTTCTTTCAGGACACTTGCAGAAAAGTGACTTATAGCCGTATACATCTCTCCACCTATAGAGTTGAGAGATGCATACTGAGAGAAGTTAGTGACTACGATGATGATTATTCTTCGTTTTCATCCTCTAAAGCGTTTAATACGTCTTCTACCATATCCCACTCTGCTTCAGTTTCGATTGGTGTTAACTCACCATCTTCACCATTTTCAGATGGAACAAATGAAGATACGAAGATTTCAACAGAGCCATCCTCATCTTCTTCTGCGCCTACCATAGAGTAAAATACGTATGATTTGCCAAATTCAGCTGATTCATGTACGTGAATCACTTCACAAAGCTGTTCATTTCCGTTCTCATCAATTACTGTAATGTGTTGTACGTGTAGTTCTTCTTCATGGTTATGCTCTTGTGCCATGGCTTGTCACCTCATCAATTAATTTTTGCTATCCAAATAGCCTTGTAAAATCATCACAGCAGCCATTTTATCAATGACTTGCTTACGCTTTTTTCGACTTACGTCTGCTTCGATTAGCATACGCTCAGCAGCCATCGTTGTTAAACGCTCATCCCAAAGCTTAACCGGTAATGAAAATGTTTCTTCTAAAAGCTTTTTATAGTTTTCAGAAGCCTCCCCACGCGGTCCAACCGTATTATTCATGTTTTTCGGGTATCCTACAACAAATTCTGTTATAGCATACTCCTTTACTAGCTCAGCTATTCGCTCAATGCCGAACTCGCCGTTAGCTTCATCAATCTTTACGGTTTCAATACCTTGGGCCGTCCACCCTAAAGCATCACTAACAGCAACGCCAACGGTTTTTGACCCAACGTCTAATCCCATAATTCTCATTTCTAGTCCTCGTTATTCTTTTTAATATAAAACTTAACAAGCTCTTCTAGAATTTCGTCACGCTCAAGCTTGCGAATTAAATTACGAGCATCCTGATGGCGAGGAATATACGCCGGATCACCAGAAAGTAAATAACCGACAATCTGATTGATAGGGTTATATCCCTTTTCCTCTAATGAAGAATGTACTTTCAACATTACCTGCTTGACTTCCTGTTCCATTGATT
This sequence comes from Lysinibacillus sp. G1-3, assembly GCF_056322905.1. Classification (NCBI taxonomy): domain Bacteria; kingdom Bacillati; phylum Bacillota; class Bacilli; order Caryophanales; family Bacillaceae; genus Lysinibacillus; species Lysinibacillus sp. G1-3. The sequence continues at coordinate 246,580 of NZ_JBWHYQ010000005.1, read as the reverse complement.
CTTCTGGAAAATTAAATTTCATAGTTTGATCAAATGAACTCATGACCAGCACCTCGCTTTCAGAAATAAGGAGATGTGCAAAAAAGCTCATCTCCAATTTCTCTTTATTATAACATGTTTTGGCGTATTAATTAAATGGATTTAACATAATCATACACAGAAAGTAGTGCTTCATCAAGTTTTGATGCTTCTTTTGCACCTGCCATCGCCATATCCGGACGACCGCCACCTTTACCACCACATGCTTCTGCTACCATTTTTACGATATTTCCGGCATGGTAATTGCCACCAACTAAATCTTTTGTTACTCCAGCACATAGCATAACTTTTTCGCCATCGACAGCACCAAGAACGATAACAGCCTTAGGCATTTTAGCTTTCAAGTCATCCATCATTTGACGCAGTTGATTGTTGTCCTTCGCTTCAACTTTAGTGGAAAGAACAGTTACATCCCCAAAAGTTTGCGCCGCGTCCACAATAGCTCCTGCTTGTGCGTTGGCAATTTTTTGTGATAATGCTTCATTTTCGCGTTGTAAATCTTTGTAATCAGCTTGCAACGCTTGTACTTTTGTTACAAGATCTTTTGGATTTGCTTTTAATAATGCTGCCGCTTCGTTTAATAAAGCTTCTTCCTCTTTTACGGCTTCATAAGCAACTTTACCTGTCACAGCCTCGATTCGACGAGTACCTGCACCGATACCACCTTCTGAAACAATTTTGAAGAAGCCAATTTCAGAAGAGCGTTTTACGTGTAAACCACCGCAAAGTTCAATAGAGTAATCCCCAATTGATACAACGCGAACGATATCGCCATATTTCTCACCGAATAGTGCCATCGCTCCCATAGCTTTCGCTTCATCGATGCCTTTTTCTTCAATAACGACTTCTATATCATCCCACACTTTTTCATTTACAATACGTTCAATTTGTTGTAATTCCTCTTTTGTCACTTGTCCAAAGTGAGAGAAATCAAAGCGTAAACGGTCTGGTCCTACATATGACCCAGCTTGGCTAACATGGTCGCCTAGTACATCTTTTAATGCACGTTGCATAATATGTGTTGCTGTATGGTTTTTAATAATTAAATTACGTTCATCACGGTTAACTACTGCTTTTACAGCATCTTCAACATGCATTTCTCCTGATTCTACAAGTACAGTATGAAGCGGCTGACCATTTGGAGCTTTTTGTACATCTTTAACAATGGCAGTAAAGCTATCATTAGCAATCACACCGCTATCTGCAATTTGACCACCCATTTCAGCATAGAATGGTGTTTTAGCTAAAATAACTAATGCTTCTTGCCCTTCAGATGCTACTTTTGATACTTGGCCGTTCACAATGATCGCTGCCACTTCTGTTTCTGTCGTTAATGTATCATAGCCTACAAATTCACTTGCAACCGTCAAGTTTGCTAGCACTTCGTTTTGTACTTGCATAGAATCCACATCTTGACGAGCTGCACGTGCGCGTTCACGTTGTGCTTCCATTGCTACCCCAAAGCCTTCATGATCTACCTTCATGCCTACTTCTTCCGCATACTCTTCTGTTAATTCAATTGGGAAACCGTAAGTATCATATAAACGGAATGCATCTGCACCCGGAATATAGTCATGGCCCGCTGCTTTTTGAGCTTCTACCACTTCGTTAAAGATAGCAAGACCACCGTCTAATGTTTCATGGAAGCGAAGTTCTTCATTTTTAATAACACGTTGTATAAACTCGCATTTTTCCGTTACTTCTGGGTAGAAATCATTCATAATTTCACCAACAGTTGGTACTAATTCAAACATAAATGGCTTCTCAATACCAATTTGTTTTGCATAGCGCACAGCACGACGTAGTAAACGACGTAATACATATCCACGACCTTCATTTGAAGGAAGAGCACCATCCCCAATAGCAAACGCCACTGTACGAATATGGTCAGCGATTACTTTAAATGGTGTATTGATATCTTCTTCTGAACCGAAGATTTCACTTAGTGCTACTTCACCTGGACGTTTGTATTTGCGATTTGCTAACTGCTCGATTTTTTCAATAATAGGCATGAATAAATCAGTATCAAAGTTCGTTGGAACATTTTGAACTACCGATACGATACGCTCTAGCCCCATACCAGTATCAATATTTTGCTTCGGAAGTGGTGTATATGTGCCATCAGGATTATGGTTGAATTGAGAGAACACCAAGTTCCAAATTTCTAGATAGCGTTCATTTTCACCACCTGGATACATTTCTGGATCAGTTTCATCTGAACCATATTCTTCCCCACGGTCATAAAAAATTTCTGAGTTAGGACCTGAAGGACCTTCACCGATATCCCAGAAGTTCCCTTCTAGACGGATTAAGCGCTCTTCCGGAATACCAATTTCGTTATGCCAAACGTCATACGCTTCTTGGTCTTCAGGATGGATCGTAATCGATAAAAGTTCTGGATCAAAGCCCATCCATTTTTTATTCGTTAAGAACTCCCAAGCATAATGAATAGCTTCTTTTTTAAAGTAATCACCAATTGAGAAGTTACCTAACATTTCAAAAAACGTATGGTGACGAGCTGTTTTACCTACGTTTTCAATATCGTTTGTACGAATTGATTTTTGGGCATTTGTAATACGTGGATTTTCAGGAATGATACGACCATCGAAATATGGTTTAAGTGTTGCAACACCTGAGTTAATCCAAAGTAATGATGGGTCATTGATCGGCACAAGTGGTGCTGATGGCTCATGATGATGGCCTTTTTCTTTAAAGAATTCTAGATACATGCGGCGAATTTCTACTGCTTTCATTTGAAAAGTTCCTCCCTATATGTTTTGTAAAATTACGAGATGAATCCGCAAATAAACATAAAAAAGCCCTCATCCCCAAAAAGGGACGAGGACTTGTAATTTGTCTCGCGGTACCACCCTAGTTGTAAGTAAAAGTATACTTACCTCTTTAGCACTTGTAACGTAAGTGAACGGCAGGGATTAACTGCACTCTGGAGTAGCTTTCGGTATTCGTTATAGTGAGGATTTTTTCAGCCAAGAAATCCCTTTCTTTTACACGCACAAATACGTACTTATTCCATCATCGTTTTTTACAATTTTCTAACGAGAATTATAAAAAAAATATGTTCTTCTGTCAATTGGCACTATAATTGCTAATCATAACTAAGCAATCATTTTTTTAAAATAAGCCCACATTCCCCAAGTAAAAATGACTAGGAACACACTAATTGTTATTGTTGCTATTGGGGAATCTTGATATGGCAACGGAACATTCATTCCAAAAAAGCTTGTAATTACTGATAAAGGCAACATGATAGTCGAAATGACAGTTAATAAATTGAGCTTTTCAATCGATTTACCACTTATAATAGAAAAATACGTATCTAGCGTACTATTTACCAAATCTCTATAAGTTTCTGTTGATTCTACAATTCGTTCTAGATGGTCATTTAAATCTTTATAGAAAGGTATATTTCCCTCACGAATTTCAAATTTCCACTGACCATTACTATTTGAAAAAATTCTTTTTTGCGGCATAATTGCTTGTCGAATTAAAATAATAGTTCGTTTTAATGCAAGGAATTCTTCTGTAACTTCTTTTGGTTCATATTCATATATTTCTTCTTCAAGCTCATCTATCCGTGCTCTAATTCTTTCTAAAACCGGGAAATATTCATCCGTAATTCCATCGATAATCGTATGCAATAGAAAATCGGAACCCTTATCTAAATACTTTGTACTGTTTAAGCAAACATTCTCTATGTGACCTAGCCATTTAAGTTTCTGTTTATGAACCGTTACAACATAGTTAGGACCCATAAAAATATTTAATTCTACTGTTGTTATTTCATTGCTGCTTTTTTCGTTATAAATTGGTGCATGAAAAACGAAAAATTTATATTCGCCGTAATTATCCATCTTAGGACGTGAGCCTTCATGAAGGCAATCCTCAACTGCTAATGGGTGGAAACCAAATATTTCGGCTATATCATTCAATTCATTGTAGTTGTATGCATATAAATCAACCCATAACAAATCCTCTGTATGAAGGTTATGGTTAAATTTTTTAATATCAAAATTATGCTGTACTGTGTTATTTCCTTTTTTAAAATAATTAATTTTAATCATTGTTCTTCACCTCATGTTTTATTATTTAAGGGAAACAAACAGGTGACGTTATTGATTGTAATTTAGCTTGTTTTAGAAGCATTTCTCATCAATACCCATTTGTTTTGGCGATAAGAAATCGACAATCCTTACTTGTTTACTACTACTTAACATTTTCGTATTCGGTTCAGGGCTACTATCCATTTCTCATCACCTTCCTTAAATAACAAAAACACGCCTTCTACGAATGAAGGCGTGTTGAATACACATAACAAAGAACAGTATCGTTAAAAACACTACTCTGCTTTCTTCCTTCAAACGTTGAGTTTTAGCACTATGCGGCATAGGGATTACACCAGCTACGTTAAAAAACACCTTATTTCGATGATTTCTGTTGACCCATTGGCGTCTCTCGACATTTTTGGGCAGTAGCGTATCTCCAGCATAGGAGCCTCACCTAACGAAGGGATTGCTATTTAGTTATTTTATAGTTCCTGTAAATCATAGTGTAAAGTAAAGTAATTGTCAAACAAATAAGAAAAATAAATAGTATTGCTAGTTCTGACTTCTGGAAAATTAATTGTTATTTTTTAAAAAATTATCTACACGACTAACTAATTCTTCCCTATTGTAAGAATTATAAAGCGCGCTAGCTAAACGGACAGGGTCTCCAAAGAAAAAACGCTCATACAGTGTTTGTCGAGTACCAAAGTTACTCATCGTTAAATCCCACGCTAAACGGAATTTTTCAACGCGCTCCTCTCCACCATCTTGAAAAGACTGCAAATAATGCTCAAGGTCGCTGTCATCCGACGCAAATGCTTTTTCACTTGGAATGGACATTAATCCGCTCGCGCCAAGTAACTGGATAATTTCTGTAAAAGTCGGATACACTTTAGGAAAAATCTGAATAGCTACTTGTACTGTCGCATGGTCAGGTCTTAGAAAACCAAAAGCATCTCTTTTTGCTTCTATTTCAGACTTTAACAGTAAAGCCTTCATCGTTTCTAATGCCACGATAATATCAACAACCTTTTGCTGCACATGTTGGTATTCGCCGATATTTATCGTATTTACAATTGATTGTACAACACCTAAGACAAATTCCGTTTTGGCAATTTGACGTGTAAGAACTTGATGTAAACTATATGTTTGAAAACCACTTACGTTCAAAAAGTTATTGGCAACTTCCACATTCTCATAATAAAAGACGCGGTCCCACGGTACTACAACATTATCAAATACAACGATTGCATCCATTTCCTCGTAACGACTACTTAATGGATAATCAAAAGCCGATTCCCCTCCGACAAATGATTGCCTACATAAAAACTTTAATCCTTTTGTATTACTTGGTATTGAGAAAGCAAATCCTTTACCTTCATCATAGCCATTTGTTGATATAACAAGGAGTTCGTCTGTAATTCCTCCTTGTGTCGCTAGCAGTCTCGCACCTTTAATTACTAACCCTTCACTCGTTTTATCTACAATTTTAGCAGCTATAATAACATCTTCATCTTCATAATAAAATTTTCGGCGATTTACTTGTGGCTCGATGAATGTATGTGTCATAGTTAAATCATTTTCACGGGCATACTCATAAAATTTTAATAAATGCTGAGGGAAACAATTTGGCTTATCTTTTAAATACTCCGCAGCGGATGCTAAAGCCATTAATGTCGTATTCATATAATCCGGACTTCTACCCATAAGGCCATTATTGGATAATGCCCATTGTCGTGCAGCATTACGTCTTTTCACGAGATCTTCGACTGCCATCACCTGAAGAAAAGACATACCAACACGGTTATTACTTGATGGCGAAACAAATGTCATCTCCTCGAACAATGCATCTTCATTCTGTAAATCAAAAAGCCTTGCCTGACTCTTCATAACCCCTTTAAATGCTGGATGCTCCGACACTTTCCCTGTGACAACCTTCCCATCAATCGAAATGTAGGTTTGCAAAGCGTCAATACGGTCAATATATTGCTGTCCTGTAATTACTGGCATGCAGTCACCCCTAAACGTCACAAATGATTTTATACTAATTTAGTATATGAAACTTCCTAATTTAGGTTCCGTCTCAGCAAACTGTATTATATCAGATCTCAAATTTCACAAACTGTACCACTATATAAACACAGTTGAAAATCCGACTTTATTGCATGATTTTTCAGTTACTTTAGAGAAAAACGGTTTCAATCAGCACTTTTTAAACAAGTTCGTTTTTGCGACACATTCACGAAAAAGTCTCCTTTGACTAGTACAGAATTGCTAGATTTTTTATTTATGCAGGTGTAAGATAGCTTCGAAACCAAAACGAAAACATCTTTTAAATAAAAGGAGAATATATATGAATAAACAAATCCTCTCGTACGTAGCTCAAATGGAAGCTGCTTTAATGAACAAAATGGAGGATCATAATGAAGAGAATCTTTTATTTTCTATAGCTTCAGATTTGATTGCCAAAGAAAAAGATCAATTTAAAAATGTGTGCCAAGCATATGAAGTAGTAAAACATCACTTAGTTGGTATTCACTAATCGTACAACAAAACCCGATCAATTCAGAATTGATCGGGTTTTGTATTTTACTCATCTAAGAAATCATATGGTGAGATACCATCCATGCCAATCAATGGATGGATATATGATTCTGTTTCTACAGTTAGCTTGAAATCTATGGCTTGTTTTTCATTTTGTAAATCTTCGTTTACTGGATTCATTTTTACTTCTACAATTTCCTCGGCAATATCCATTGGATTGAGCCTTGCACGTAGAGACGTAAAGCGCTGTAAATCATCTGTACGCTGTAAGCCATCCGCTAGTACATCAGGCTCACCACATAAAATTAAGAAATTTTTCGCACGCGTAATACCTGTATATAGCAAATTACGACGCAGCATTTTAGAATACCCTCGTACAACCGGCATAATAACTGTTTGGAACTCAGATCCTTGGGATTTATGAATAGAACAACAGTAGGCAAGGGTCAATTGATTGAGGTCACTACGTTGATACGTCACTTCAATACCGTCGAATGATACAACAAGTAAATCTTGTTTCTCAATTGTTTCCTTGGCCTTGATAATACTAATTACCTCACCCATATCACCATTAAAAACATTACTTTCAGGTTGATTGACAAGCTGTAAGACTTTATCCTTTATTCGATATGTGACATCCCCAAAGACGAGCTCTTTTCTAGTACCCGTATCGTTTGGATTAATGAGCTCCTGAATCATTTTATTTAAATTATCTATTCCTGCTGGACCTTTGTACATTGGTGCAAGCACTTGGATATTTCTGATTTCTTGACCTTTCGCAACTGCACTTTTCACAACTTGAGTGACAACGCTTGCTACTTGATCTGATGCGGCTTTAATAAATGAACGATCAGACGTTTTTAACGTTAGGTCATTTGTAATATTTCCTCGTTTAATTTGGTGAGCAAGTTCAATAATAGTTGAGCCCTCGGCCTGTCGATAAACATCTGTTAATTCGACAGTAGGTATTTGCTCGGAAGCCAACAAATCCTTTAACACCTGTCCTGGTCCTACTGGCGGAAGCTGATCTTGATCGCCAACAAATACAACTTGTACATCCTCATGCAAGGATTTTAATAATTGATGCGCGAGCCAAGTATCGACCATCGACATTTCGTCAACAATAATGAGTTTCCCTGTAACCTCACGCTCGGTTTCTTCCTCTTTTTCCTGACCAGTAAAGCCTAGCAATCGATGAATCGTCATTGCGGGAAGCTCTGTCGATTCCGATAAACGCTTGGCTGCACGTCCTGTTGGAGCACATAAAATAATCGGAAAAGGCTCTTCTTTTTGTGCATATTCCTTCGGGTTTAATGATAGTCCGTGAAGCTTTGCATACACTTCTACTACTCCCCGAACAACTGTTGTTTTACCTGTACCTGGTCCACCAGTTAAAATCATAACGGCTGAGTTTAGCGCTTGTTGAATAGCATTCGCTTGTGTTTCAGCATATGTAACATTGAGCAGCTCTTCTGTTTCACCAATCGCTTTGCGTATTTCATCCTTACTAAAATGTTCAGCCTTCTTGTTACGTTCGATTAAAGCTACTATTTTTGATGCAATACCTACTTCCGAGAAATATAGGGATGGCAAATAGAGTCTCGTTTCTTCCCCACAGATTTTACTTTCCTCACGCAATTCGATGCAAGCTTTAGAAATAGTCTCAAAGGGAATTTCCTCTCGTTGGCTCTGCTCAAGCATATCTTTTACAAGTGGTAAAACATTTTCTGCATCTAAATACACATGCCCATCCGATAATGCTGCAGTATTGAGAGTATGTAGAATCGCCGCCTTTATACGGTCTGGATGATTGCCTGTAATTCCCAATTTAGAACCTAGTTCATCGGCACGAAAGAAACCTACACCTTCTACATCTTCAATTAAGCGATATGGATTTTCTGTTAATAATTCGATTGCCTCTGTGCGATACGTTTGGTAAATTTTCATGCCGAGCTGTGGTCCGAAACCCCATTCATTAAGTTGAATCATCACTCGTTCTAAACCTAGATTTTGTTCAATCGTCCGATGGATAACCTCTTTTTTTTCAGCAGATAAACGAGGTACAGCATCAAGCGCATTTGGATCCTCTAAAATAAGACGTAACGCATTTGCGCCTAGTTTTTCTACGATTGTTTCAGCAGTTTTTCTTCCGATTCCAACAAACAAATCACTCGATAAGTAATGAATAATTCCTTGCTCAGTTGCTGGCACTTCCTTTGTAAATGTCTCAATTTGAAATTGAACACCATATTTTGGATGTTGTTTCAATAATCCTGTAAAACGATATTGTTCATCCATCTGTAAAGGTGGAAAATATCCAACAACAATTATTTCTTTATCTTCATACTGTAAGTTAGTCTCTTGAATTTTCACACGAATTATCGAGTACATATTTTGTGCATTATGGAAGATAGAGACGATTGGACGTCCGAGTATAAAAAATTTATTTAGTTCAAATAAATCAAGATTATCTGCCATTTTCGGTTCGTCCTTTCCCGTTCATTTCAATCATTATATTTTACCACACCGTAACTTGAAAAATCGTTTAAAAAGAGAATTCACTAAATTTTAATCACGTATGCCTCGATATAATAATTGCTGTCGCTTCGCTTTCGTACAGTAAACAGTGCACCCGAAAGCTTTACTGAAAGAATATTTCGATAACTGACAATTCACAGTTATTATCAACCTATCCATGCTATGATATAGGTGAACTTATTGTACGGAAGGATTGTGAAGCTAATGGAATTTAGACCTTGCATCGATTTACACGATGGCAAAGTAAAACAAATTGTTGGCAGCACACTAGGGCATAAAGATCAAGAAGTTGTCGAGAACTTTATTTCAAATCATGACTCTAGTTATTATGCAAAAATGTTTGCCAAGGATCAATTAACAGGTGGTCACGTCATCATGCTAGGTGATGGAAACGAAGAGGCCGCATTAGCAGCATTAGCAGCATATCCTCAAGGATTGCAGGTTGGCGGCGGCATTACGACAGAAAATGCAAAAAATTTTATCGATGCAGGTGCTACTCACGTTATTGTCACATCATTTATATTCAATGATGGTAAGCTCCATTTAGATCGACTCAAACAATTAGCACAAAATATTGGTAAAAAACATCTTGTCATCGACTTAAGCTGCCGTATGCGCGATGGAAAATGGTTTGTTGTTACTGATAAATGGACAAAGTTTAGTGATTTTGAAGTAAATGCTGAGTCTATTGCATTTATCGAAAATTTCTGTGATGAACTACTTATTCACGCAGTTGATGTGGAAGGAAAAAAAGGCGGTATGCAGGAAAGTTTAGTGCATGATTTAGCTACCTGGACAACGATTCCTACAACATATGCTGGTGGTGTTCGATCTTTAGATGACTTAAAGAGGTTTGAAAATATATCAAATGGTAAACTTCACGTTACAATTGGTAGCGCTCTTTCAATTTTTGGTGGGAATTTACCATATTCAGACGTGGTGGATTATTGCAAAAAAGACGGGGTATTGTGATCAGCTTGATGATGAACAAATGTTACTTAAGTTTTCGAAATCTTTAAATATTGAAATTATCGTTTAACTAAGGGGACTAAACATTCCCCTTTTTTTAATTTTACAATATAAATTTATGAAATAGGAATACTATACATAGATTCAGAGCACTTATTTCTATTTAGTAGTTATTTTTGTTAAGCTAGTATTGAAAATGTTAAATAATATTGCTACTTCATTATGCACATATTATTAAAAGAAAGGATTTTATGAACCATGAGAAATGAACTTGAAGCAACTACTCTAAAAACTTTACAAACAGAATTAACACGCTTCTTTTTAGTCTATAAATTCGCTTTGCAGGAAATAGAAACGAAAATAAATATTTTACAAGAAGAATTTCAGCTAATTCATGAATATAATCCGATCGAGCATCTAACAACTCGAGTAAAATCACCCAAAAGTATATTATTGAAAATGAAGAAAAATAACCTTGAGCCATCTATTGAAACGATTCGTGATAACATTCGTGATATTGCAGGTATCAGAATTACATGCTCCTTTGTAGAAGATATTTATAAAGTGAGTGCGATGATACAGGCACAAAATGATATTGAAGTTGTAGAGGTAAAAGATTATATTGCATCGCCAAAGGGAAATGGTTATCAAAGCTTGCATCTTATAATAAAAATCCCTATTTTTATGTCTGATCGTATGGAGAAGGTATATGCCGAAATTCAAATTCGTACCATTGCAATGGACTTCTGGGCTAGCCTTGAACATAAAATCTATTACAAATACAACAAGGAAGTACCTGAACATATCCGTTTTGAATTGAAGGAAGCTGCTATTCAAGTAGCTGAGCTGGATCGAAAGATGGAAAGACTGAATAAAGAAATTAATATTTTAAAAGCGAACGAAGCAGAACCTTCATTGTTAGATGCTGCCCCAATTGCACATTTAGCACAATATATTTATCAACTACCATTTAATTATCCTCCAAAGGACAATAAAGACTAAAATCAACAAGGATGCTGAAATAATTTTGGCATCCTTTCAATTTATCTACATGGCCACTCCACATTAACGCTTTCCTCGTGCTTGGCTTCGATCTACTCGTCACTCGTTTTGAATTAACATTTCACGTCAGAAGAAACATGCGAATGCACAGAGATAAAAGTTGTTGAATGCTAACTCTGAAAATGCAGTTAACAAATAAATCAAGCAGGTTGTTTTAACGTTGGTGAGAAAACGTTTTTACTTGTTGCAAGGTGAAACTCGTACCGCTAGTTTGCTGCACTCATTTGAAAAAAAAAATAAATAACATCATTATTTTTTAATTCGAAAATTTTTCGTATAAGTATACAGTTCAATACCTAGCATAAAGAGTGTTGCTAGTAAGAATCCAATCATAAAAATTTCATGTACAAGCGCAAAATACGCTATATAAATTACAATAGCAACTAAAAATAAAATTACTAGAAAATGAAACTTTACCGATTTTTCATTATTCACAATTTGCTTTTTTATATTGATGTCACCTTTAATCAAATTATCTAAACTAATATTCATTTCATCGCTTAATAAAATTAAATTTTCAATATCCGGAGCCCCTTTCTCTTGTTCCCATTTTGAAATTGCTTGTCTAGTAACACCAATTTTATTTGCCAATTGTTCTTGGCTTAAATTATTATGTTTACGATAATCTAAAATCGATCTGCTAATTTTCATCTTTATCACTCCTTTTTATATTTGATACCATCACCATACCAAATTTATTTCGATTGCAAAGAAACCAATAGTATCAAGTTGGCAACGCTCCGTTGCAATTCAATTATGCCACGGCAAAATTTCGTCCGCCAGAGGTTTTGGGCCAAAGTGATGTCAGGTCACTCCGTCGTATGTATGTTGCTGCCGCTTCGCTTTCGCACAGACAAAACATGTTGTTGCTGCCGCTTCGCTTTCGCACAGACAAAACATGTTGTTGCTGTCGCTTCGCTTTCGCACAGACAAAACATGTTGTTGCTGTCGCTTCGCTTTCGCACAGACAAAACATGTTGTTGCTGTCGCTTCGCTTTCGCACATAAGCTTCTTACAAAAAAATGTAATTATTATATAATTTAAATAGGAATTAACAAAGTTTATTAAAGGAGCGAAATAATGGATTTCTTCACAATACTTATATTTATGCTTACAATTATTGCTAACATTATAGGATTCGTTGTGTTTATAAAGAAGAAAAGTGTATATTCTGCCGCCTTAACTATATTAGGTTTAGCTATAGCATTTGGTGGAGCAGGAAGTTTATTAGCAATAGCTATTATTAATGATCCTTTTGCAATGTTTTATGGTTTGCAAATAGGGTACATTCTGATGATTAATGGCGTGATTGTATTGTTTATTGCAATTTTAATAACAGTAGTAAAGAAAGTAATAGGGTAAATTTGCGAAGAAATGTACTTATACATTCAGGGGCGTTAGTTGAATAACAGCATTAACTTATTGTTCAGCAACACAAAAGGATGCCAATATATTTTCGGCATCCTTTTCGTGTTTTTAGAACTTTTTTAATTAAAGCGCTGTGCAATCATATCATAAAGATAACGTGCTTGGTCGTATTCTGGCTGTAACGTAAAGGCTTGTTTTAAGTGGTACATAGCATCTTCTGTTTGCTCAGTAGATACCGCATATAGTACACCCAAATTGTAATGTGCATCTGCGTTATTCCAATCCTGTTCGATCAAATAATCTAATTCTTTTTTACCTTCTAGGAACATTTCTAGTGCACATAGCACGATTGCATATGCCAGACGAATTTGTGTGTCTTCCGGTGCAAGCTCTGAAGCTCGTTGTAAATATGGCAGTGCAAGCTTCGGATTTTCCATTCGTTCAAAGCATTTGCCCATCATATAATACACATCTGCGCCTTCAATTTTATGCTTTAGCGCTTGTTCATAAAGCTTTACTGCCTCCGCATATCGTTCAGCGTTATAATATAAATTTGCTAAACCATAATAAGCAGTTGCTGCCGTTTCATCAACAGTGATTGCTTTTTGAAAGAAGCGTTCTGCACGTTCAGTATCCTCTAAGACCGCTAAGAGATTTCCAAAATTCACATAACCAATTGGGTTTCCTGGCTCTGCTTCAATTGCTTGTGTAAAAAGTTGTGCAGCATCCTCGTAGCGCTTTTCTTGAAAGGCTTGAATGCCCTGCTCGTTAAAATTCATCGTTTTTCTTCACCTCTATGTAGCGAAAGACTGCTTTAATTCTATACGCTTTAGAAAAAGTAGTATAAGCAGTCTTTTCGCTAATTAACCTACATATGTTAGTTTTTCGTTATTTTTAAAGACTTCGTCTATTGTACCGCCACCTAAACATTCTTCACCGTCGTATAGTACTACAGCTTGTCCAGGTGTAATCGCACGCACTGGCTCAGCAAACGTAATATGAGTACGTCCATCTTCTAAAATTTCCACTTCTACTGGTGTATCTGTTTGACGATAACGGAATTTTGCAGTGCATGAAAATTTCCCGGGCAATTTTTTTGTCGAAGTATAGCTCATTTTCACAGCAGTCAGCGAAGTAGAAAATAATGAATCATTATTGAAACCTTGTCCAACTAGCAGCACATTGCGCTCCAAATCTTTTCCTAACACGAACCAAGGTTCACCGTCGCCACCAATTCCAAGACCATGACGTTGACCAAGCGTATAGTACATTAATCCATCATGCTGGCCCATTACGACACCATCCATCGTCTCCATTTTACCAGGTTGAGCTGGTAAAAATTGACTTAAGAATTCTTTAAAATTACGCTCTCCAATAAAGCAAATTCCTGTTGAATCTTTTTTCTTCGCTGTAGCTAACCCAGCTTCCTCCGCAATTTTACGGACTTCCTTTTTCTCAATATGTCCAATTGGGAACATTACATGCGACAATTGTTCCTGTGATAATTGGTTTAAGAAATACGTTTGATCTTTATTATTATCAATACCACGAAGCATTTTCACTTCGCCATCACCACTTCGATCAACTCGAGCATAGTGACCTGTCGCTAAATAATCAGCTCCAAGATCCATCGCGTGCTCTAAAAACGCTTTAAATTTAATTTCCTTATTACACATAACATCAGGATTTGGTGTACGTCCTGCTTTATATTCTTCTAAAAAGTAAGTGAAAACCTTATCCCAATATTGCTTTTCAAAATTCACAGCATAGTAAGGAATACCGATTTGATTACATACTTTAATAACATCATCATAGTCTTCTGTAGCTGTACAAACGCCATTTTCGTCTGTATCATCCCAGTTTTTCATAAATATCCCGATTACTTCATATCCTTGTTGTTTCAGTAAATATGCAGCAACCGAAGAATCTACCCCACCCGACATGCCGACAACAACACGAATTTGTGAGGGGTCACGTGTTTCTTTCATTATGGTCACCTTTTCTTTTATTTAAATTCCATTAACAGTGTATTGATTAACCATTCGGATCATCTATTTCCACTAAGGGTTATGCGCTTTCCCGTGGGAAACTTTGCTCTGCGACGAATACGAAGCGACAGGAGCACTCGAGTAGCCCTACGTTACAATCAGTTAAATTGGCCATAAAAAAATCCTTTTATCGCTCAATAATAATCCTATTTTTTCCTAATCAACACGCCTGAATTTTTCTGCAAACTATTTTTTCGCGAGTCTTTTCACAATCGCTGTTGTTTTTTCTGCCGCATGTTGTGCATCAGCTTCTGTTAAACCTTGGCCGAAGCTAAAACGAATCGAGTTACGTAATTCCTCTGTATCTTGACCAAACATCGCAACTAATACGTGTGATGGATCAATGGAGCCAGCAGTACATGCAGAACCGCTAGATACGCAAATACCTGCCATATCCAGATTTACAAGGAATGACTCTACTTCCATACCAGAAAAACTTACATTTAAAACGTGTGGGAGCGTATTTTCTAACTCGCCATTTACATGAAATGCTAGATTTTCCTTCGTGAAAACATCCAGCATAATTTGCTTAAAGCGATTATATAGCGCACGCTTCTCTTCTCGCAACTCATTTGCAATTTGCACTGCAGTTGCAAAGCCAATCACTGCGGGTACATTTTCAGTACCTGCACGACGTTTTTTCTCATGTGCGCCACCTAATGCATAGCTAGTGAATGGTATTCCGGCTTTTTGGTATAGGAAACCAATACCTTTAGGCCCATTAATTTTATGTGCGGAAACACTTAGTAAATCAACATGTAAATCAGCAACATTAATCGACTCTAAACCATATGCTTGAACAGCATCTGTATGGAAAACAGCCTTATGCTCGCGTAGCAAATTACCAATTTCGGCAATCGGTTGAATTGTACCGACTTCATTATTACCGTACATAATCGTTACTAAAATTGTATCCTCACGCAATGCATTTCGCACGTCTTCTACAGACACACGTCCATTTTCATCTACGGGTAAATATGTCACATCAAAGCCATCTCGCTCAAGCTTCTCACAAGTATGTAACACCGCGTGATGTTCAATTTGTGTAGTAATAATGTGCTTTCCTTCAGCAGCCCGTGCATAAACAGTGCCAAAAATAGCCGTATTATCCGCCTCTGTTCCACCACTTGTTATAATAATTTCCCCAGGTTGAGCACCAATAGATTTGGCAAGTATTTCACGTGCATCATCTAAATATTTGCGCGCCTCTCGACCTATCCCATGAATACTTGATGCATTCCCATAAACTTGTTGCATTGCTGTAGTCATAGCGTTTATTACATTGTCATTCATTGGTGAAGACGCAGCATGATCGAGATAAATATATGAATTCATGTTGAAAACTCCTTTGTACGAAAAGCGCTAAAGATTCATCTCCATGCCATTGAGCAAGGAGATGTGCTTTAGCCTAGACATTTTAAATGTAGAACATATAGCCTTCCGCTACATTTTCCTCTGTATATTGTGCTAAATCTTCAATTGTCGTTGTATCTAATACATTTTTCACAGCATCACGAATACGAAGCCATAATTCTCGCTGAGGAGCTTCTTCATTTTCAATACCTTCTACTGGTTGAATAGGACCCTCTAACACACTAATTACATTAGCCGCAGAAATTTCACTTGGTGGATTTGCTAGCATATATCCACCATATGCTCCTCGCACACTTTTCACTAAACCTGAATTACGTAATGGTGAAACTAATTGCTCTAAATATGCCTCAGAAAGCTCCTTTTCTGCAGCAATTTTTCGCAGTGGAATAGGTCCTTCTCCATAATGCTTTGCTAATTCAATCATAATCGTTAGACCATAACGGCCTTTTGTAGAAATTTTCATTTTATCACCCTCAAATAGTCTAGTCAAAATACTACAAACAGTATATCATAATCTCCTCTCGTATAACTCGGAAATACTCTCAGGAGGTTATGATATACTATTAATTGCACCTTAGTATAGTTAGGCAAAATACTATTATCGTTTTATTTTAAGCAAAAAAACATTCAGCAAATCAACTATGCCTCGGCATAATTACATGACACCCGCTGAAATAAGTTGAAAATCAATAAAAACAGTTGAAAGGGGGAATTTTCAATGCATAATGAACCACTCGCTTATCGCATGCGTCCTTTAACCCTTGATGAAATTGTAGGACACCAAGATTTTATCGGTCCTAATACCGCTCTTTATAAAATGATTCAAAATGAGCACGTCCCATCCATGCTACTATTTGGTGAGCCAGGTATCGGCAAAACGTCAATTGCGAATGCCATAGCAGGAAGCTCGAACCTTCCCTTTTTCGCGCTTAATGCTACTCGCGCTGGTAAAAAGGATGTCGAGGATATTGTACAAGAAGCTAGAATCTCAGGAAAAGTCCTTCTTTTTTTAGATGAAATTCATCGTTTTAATAAATTACAGCAGGATGCTTTGTTGCCACATGTGGAAAATGGCTCAATCGTGTTAATTGGAGCTACGACGGAAAATCCATACCATGATGTAAATCCCGCTATCCGCTCACGTTGCGGAGAAATATACCAACTACAACGTTTAACGATAGAAAATATCATCGAACTTATAAAAAATGCACTTTCTGATGAGAAACGCGGGCTAGGTAAACATCATTTTGTCTTAACAGATCCTCAAATTGAACAAATTGCTGAAGCAGCTAATGGTGACGCTCGGAAGGCATTAACTTTGCTTGAATCGCTTTATTATGCAAGTGATGAAGTCGATGGTCGAACAATTGCTGCTGATCATATTCTTAAGCATCTTATCGGGAGAATTGGTGTTTATGGTGATAAAAAGGGATCTCATTTTTATAATTTGCTATCTGCGTTGCAAAAATCTGTTCGCGGAAGTGATACGAATGCAGCATTGTTTTATTTAGCTCATTTATTGGAAATAGGTGATTTAGTAGCTGTTAGTCGACGCTTACTTGTGATGGCTTATGAAGATATAGGCCTTGCCAATCCTGATGTAGGACCACATATGCTTGCGGCTGTACAAGCGGCAGAGCGTTTAGGGCTACCTGAGGCACGTATCCCGCTTGCAAGTGCTGTTATTGAAATGTGCCTTGCATCCAAATCTAATTCTGCAATTGCAGCCATCGATGCCGCTATTGCCAGCATTCATGAAGGAAAAACTGGCGATATTCCTCATCATCTACGCGATGCTCATTATGAGGGAGCAAAAGATTTAGGTCACGTAGGCTATCAATATCCCCACAACAACCCTATTGGCACGTTTGGTGGTTGGGTTGACCAGCAATATTTACCTGATGAGCTAGTAGGCACAGAATTTTATAAACCTGTTATTGCAGGTGAAGAAAAACGAATGGCAGTAATCTACGAAAAGCTTAAATCTTTTCATAAGGATGAAAAGTAATATCTTTACTTGATTATCTTAACTGAAAATCATAATATACTGTTTTTTCATAAAAGTAGGCACCTCAATTTGAACTAGAAGTGCCTTTTTTTATTTCCTTAATTCCTAAAAACAGAAAGAGTCTAAGCAATCATCCTGTAAAAGTCTCCTTATTTGTTGTGTAACGGTTATTGTAAAATCGGTTCAATATATCTTCCATATTTCTAATTGCAGATAATTTAGTCGTCTCTTTCTGCTCATCATGTAAATAATGAAGAAAATTATAAGTTTGATACAGTAGACTAGCAAATTCCTGAGAGTTCTCCCGTACTTCAAAGCGAATTGCTTTTACAGCAATCGCTTGACCTATTGATTGCTCCCTTGTCGGAGAGAGTTGATCCTCCGCATTTTCATCTGTAGTTCTATATAATAATTTTAATGCCTCATTTACTTCCTTGTTATCACTAAACCGTTCCTTTATCCACCGTAAGACAAATTGTACTAGGATAATGGCATAAATAAGTGACAAACTTTCATCACCAATAGATTTTTTCGACAAATGTTTAAAGTACTCAGCTTGTGTCACAAGTTCGAATATGATTAAACGAATTGGATATAGGAGAGCATGTTCACTGTTGATATATAATTTTTCTCCACCTTTATACAATGCCAACCAAAAATCTCTAACTAATGAGATAGATTTTCTTGTCGCGAGAGCTAATTCGCATTGAATAAGCTCATGTTCGAGTGTTTGTTGTATAAGCCGTAGAAATAATAATTCCTCATCCTCACTTACTAATAAGAGTGGATTTTCTAATTTCGCTACATCGATGTCGATACCATTTATTAACATTGAACAGCCCCCTTCCAATCAATTATGCCTCGACATAATTGTGCCGCCACTTCTTTTAACAAAACAATGATGAAAAATCTTACACATAGATTTTCAATTTTTTAACTATATTTCGACAAAAATTTATAAATACCTTTTAAGAAAAAAGTCCTTTTTTTATTTTCATACAACAAAATTTTAACACTTGTATACCATTCTTCTCTCAATAATCTATTAACAGCAACAAAAAAATCTGCAAAACTTTAACAATCAGAAAACCCCATCATCCCTCGCAAAGTAGCGTGCTATAAGGATTAATGGATTAACCGCAAAAAGTAAGCAGATTCTAAACTGTTATTCTATTATCTAAAAGTGATGATAAATCACTCCTATATTATTCTGTAAATTCATGCTCAACAAATAGTTTAAATTGTTGCATACATTGTTTGACTGCACCTTTTTGTTCAAGTACTGCATTTTGCAGTGATACAGTTTTCTCTTCATCTTTTACGACTTCGCTATAAAGTGCGAAAATCGCAGATAATAATTGTTCATTCTCTTCCTGGTCAATACTAGGTAAAGAATAGGCTGCAATTGTTAATAATTGCTCAACTTTTTCAGGTGTTTTTTGTAACTCATTAGAGGAATAATAAGTTGATACCGCTAAAAAATAGCAAAGCTTTGCACAACAATCTATAAACAAATGCCAATATGTATTGGCACTTGGCAATTCTCCTGCCCTATTATCTAAATACTCTTTATAATATGTTGTAACTTGTGTATATAAAGGATTTAGTCCTCTCATAGCCTTTGGATAATTATTAGATGTATCCAAATAGTCAAATACAATATCATTCATTTTCTGCTGAAGTTTTACAATATCTAAATGATCACGAATTACTTGAATCTCCATTTTACCACTCTCCGATGTTCTCATTTGTTTTCTAAACGCCATTTCTACTTCCCTAAGCAGTCGTGTACATTCCAAACAAATTGATCTATTATCTATTGGAATTTATTCAAATTATAGCAATAAACCAAATAGAGAAGTGGTCACATGAAAAAAATAAGACAATTTCGTGAATTAATAGCATTTTAAGCACGTTAGGCGAACTATTCTGGTAAAATTATGTTCTTTGAACATAATCATCAAATAAAGATTGCTCTTCCGTTCGATCAATTATTTCTTTTATACTTCCTTGCGCATATTTTTTTATTCTTTTTTGAGGTATATAAAAATAGGCAGTGTTTGTAATTAACCACTCACTAAGTGTTAGTTCATTACCCGGTTGCTGATTAGTCAATATACGTTTATGTCGGAGTATATCCGCCATTTTGTAAAAACCATCTGATAGCTCGTAAGCCGAAACATCAAAATTAAAAATAGGGCTAACAACCTGTCCAGCATCAAAAATGTGTATTGTTTGCCCTTCTTCATCAATAGCTAATTCTACTGTGCTAATTTCATCGAATAGATTTAAGCCTCTATATTCCATTTGATAGATTTGCTCCATCTTAAAATGCCTCCTTTTATAGGTTCTACAGCAAATATTGGAGGAGTCATAATGTGAAGCTGCCCTAACGTTCAGGCGACCGTCTCTCCCTCATTAACTACCTAACAAATATCTTAGACCTCTTTTTTTACAACGTTCCTATTGTAACATATAAAAAGTAGCTGTCTTCAACAAGACAGCTACTTCCACAAAATGGTTCGTCGGCATAACTAATAGTGATTTTCGTTCTTCCACCGATGCTTAAGGAGATACCATTTTTATTTTTATCGAGAAATTATTTAAGTTTATCGATAGATATTGTTATTTTTACCGATGATCATTTTGAATTTATCAACCAACTATCAAAAGTGCATTAGCCTTGTACACGTGTAATTTTTACATCCTTTACGATTGCATTCACTACCCAGCTCGCTGCAATTAAACCTGCCACTGAAGGAACGAAGGCATTGGAAGATGGCGGCATTTTTGCTTTGCGGATAGCTGCATCCGGTTTTCCGACATGCTCCACTACATCTGGACGAACTACAATCGGACTCTCATCCGAGAAAACAACCGTTACTCCTTTATGAATACCGTCCTTCCGTAATTTCGTACGGATTATTTTAGCCAATGGGTCCGTATGCGTTTTTGAAATATCCGCAATTTGGAAACGAGTAGGATCCATTTTATTGGCCGCACCCATACTAGAAATAATCGGTATATTTCGTTTTAAACATTCCTTCATAAGATGAATTTTATACATCACTGTGTCACTTGCATCAATGACATAATCTATGCCTTGTGCGAAAAATTGCTCATATGTTTCTTCTGTGTAAAACATGTGCATATCAATTACTTCACATTCTGGATTAATATCAGCAATACGCTCTTTCATGACACCTGACTTAGATTTTCCGACCGTTGAAAGGTAGGCAACTAATTGACGATTAACATTTGTAATATCTACATTATCCTTATCTACCAAAATAATGCGACCAATACCACTTCGTGCACATGCCTCAGCAGCAAATGAACCTACACCGCCTACACCAAGAATGGCTACTGTTGTATTTTTTAATTTTTCGAGTCCCTCTGTTCCTATAGCGAGCTCATTACGTGAAAATTGATGTAACATCCTTACACTCTCCGTCTGTTGAATTTTGATTCCGCTTTTAATGAGCACTATATAACTGCCCATAAAAGCACTATTAGTGAAAATGAATAATCAGCGGTAGATAAAGACCTTCCACTGATTACTTCATTAGTAAACCTAGTTATATACTAAGATAAAATCAAACTTATCTTACATTTTATCACGATATTCATCAAGTAAAAATTATAATAAAAAAAATTAAGTATTTCTACTAAATCAATTATGCCTCGGCATAATTGCGTCCAGAATCGGCCTTGTGCTTAGGCCTGCGTGAGGGCCGACACGATGTTGGTCATTTCGGTAATGCCACAGGAAGTGGCGCTTTTACCGATGCAGGTCAGATAGCCGTTATCGCATGGATGCGATGATTTTAGGCTAACATCCTATATTGAACTCCTTTCCGATTCCGTGACATCCGCTGAAGGAAGTTAGAATACTTATTAAGTATGTAAAGTTTGAATTAAGTCCACAAAAATCTATATGTAGGACACGATTTAAAGCTAGATGCCGAAATTTTAAGGCAATTGAACAAAACGTCATTCAATTGCCTTTCATCTTCTCGCTTTTATTCTTGTTCATAATTTTTAGAGAAAGATTCCACAAAATCTGCGCCAAGCTGAACGTTTATTTGCTTGAAAGCCGCAATTACTGCCCCACCAATTGGTTGTAAGATTGGCGCCATAAATTGCAATGGTATTCCGTCTGCTTGTGCAAATTGCTGCAATCCTTGTAAAAAATACGCTTCATTCTTAAAAACGCCTCCCACTAATACAACAGGTACCTCTCCTTCCTTCCAAGCCATATGGGAGTAACATGCTTTTATCGCCACATAATAGTTCTTACAAGCATCCTCCATGATTTTAGTAGCGACACGATCTCCTTTTTCTGCCACTTCAAAAACATATTTACTTAACGGTGCAATCACTGTCCGAGGATGTTCTTCTCCGTATATACACTCTATTAATTGTGGTACTTTTTCCACAGAAAAATATCGTAGTATAACATCTGTCAATGCTGTTGAGTCTCCTCGGCCATCATAGCTTTGAAAAATAGCCTTCAGCACTTGAATACCTAAATCATAGCCACTGCCCTCATCATCAAAAAGATAACCCCAGCCCCCTACTCTATGAAAATGATGCTCATGATCGTAGCCCATTGTGATAGCGCCTGTCCCAGCAATTTGCACAATGCCTGCATGTCCAAGTGTGCCTGCATAAAGTGCAATTAGAGCATCATTATCAACAAAAACATTTGTTGTTTTAGGAACGTATTGGCGTACTATCGTTTCTACAACTTTTTCTGCCTGTAGCTCCTTGACCCCAGCCATGCCAGCAAAACAACTATCGATAGCTGCAAAAACTTGCGAATTTTGTTGTTGTAAATTTTGCAGTATATTATGAATCGTTGACTGAAAATATTGAACATCCATTGCTGTAGGGTTACTTCGAGTCGTTACTACTTTTGTATAAATATTGCCGAGTTCATCACAAATCACTGCTGACGTTTTCGTTCCTCCACCGTCAATCGCTAATACATACATTTTTTTACTCCTTTCTTCTCCATCAATTTCGCCCTGGCTTAATTGTTAGTTGTCACTATCGAAAACATTGTTAATCAAAATAAAAAAGGATCACACCAAAACGTGTGGTTGATTTCCGTTCCGACTGGGCGCTTTATTGTTGCTGTCGCTACGCTTTCGCACAGTTAAAACAATTGTTGCTGTCGCTACGCTTTCGCACAGAGCAAAGCTTCCTGGGGGCGTCGGGGCAACACGATGTTGGTCACGAAGGCGTTATCACAGGATGTGATGCTCTTAGCCTTCGTTCCCCTATCACTCATCCCCTAGGAGTTGCCCAGTCTCCACTCCAATCAACTTATTTTCATAGTATATGTTATAACAAATGTCATCCACGACTTTAGGTGATGAACCATAAAAAAAGAGATTAAGCACTATTAACGAATGGCTTAATCCCTTCTCCTGTAATCATTTCGTAAAGCCAAATGATGCCCATGGCTGAATATGTGCTAATAAAAATTGTTCTTCTTCTACAACTCTAGCCACAACATTTGTTGACCCGGCATTCGGTATTTCCTTTAAAACAATTTGGAGCTCGCCCTTATAACGAACATCTAAATTATTATCGATTGTCACGTCCCCCAATGTTAATGGGCGACTATCGTGTACAGGGAAGTCACCATTTTTATACTTAACACGAGATTGCGTACTACGGATTACGTACTCCGAAACATCACCACGATTAAAATGCGGCTCCTTAAAAAGTATTGCTTCTTCTAAAATTGACGTTTCAACAGACTGTTCAACCTTCAGCTCTAGCTTATGACGATTTAATTGGCCTAATGCACGTAATTCTTCCTCAGAAGCATACATATTGCCAATAATACAATCATCTATTAAGCCAGTGTGCCATAAATCCTTCGCTTGCACAGTAATTGGCAAATGGCGATGTTCTTCTAATGTTGGTAAGCCATGCTCGGTTTCTTCCCAAGGTCCAAACATAGCATGCTGAGATGAGATCATTGCTGCTGTTCGAATATGATTAGCTTTAAATTGTTGAGACGTTTGTAAAAAATGTTGGCGTGATAGACCTGTAAAACGTCTAGGATAAAAATTATGGCAGCCAATAATATTATCTTTATTCGGTTGATAGGATAATATATTTTCTACATATTTAGTACCGTTACTAATATTTAACTCTACTTTCAAATTACTTGCATCGAGGGACATAAACGCTTCTTCCTGGCCCGAAAAACCCATATCTAAGCGCAATGCCGCTAAATGATAATGCTCTTTAAAGTACCCAATATCTTTATACGTTAAGCCTAAACTTTCAAAAACAGCTGGTGCAATATCAGCTGAAATTTCAAAGCCAAGCTGCTGCGCAAATTTGTTTATCTGTTGTAATTTTTGTCGCTCCTGATCGTTATTTAACGACATAAGACATGTAAATATTCGATCAAAACCATTATCATGAGCGAGCCGAACATACCGCTTCATATCTTCTAGTGTACTATGCTGAGGATATAGTGAAATCCCTAATCTTCTCAATTGCAAATACCTCCATTAGTTCACAATTACACTTCTACTTTTTGATTTTCTAATTTTGTAACTTGCTGTTCGTTTTGAGACTCTGATACTGCGACTCGCTGTTCATTCTGCTTTGCGATCCGGTTTGCCATCGAAATAAACGGTAAATAAATACATACTGCGACAATCAGTAAAACAATACTAAGAACAGCTCCTTGCCAAGATTGAGTCGCTAAGAATCCATTAATAATCGGTGGCGTTGTCCACGGAGGAGAAACCGTAGCTGCCGGCACAAAGCCCCACTTCGTTGCAAAGAAAGCAATTGTTACGTTAACCATTGGTGTCAAAATAAACGGTACAAATAACACTGGGTTTAACACGATTGGAAGACCGAAAAGTAATGGTTCATTAATATTGAATAGGCCTGGTGCTGCCGACAATTTTCCGACGGTATTATATTGTTTATTCTTTCTAGCGATAATGAAAATAGCAATTATAAGTGCTATAGTCGTACCTGAACCACCCATATTGATGAAGGCATCAAAGAATGGTTTATTTACGATGTATGGCGCTACTTCTCCAGATGAAATGGCTTTTACATTCGCTTCAATAGCTGGTAAATTGATTGTTTGCATAAATGGTTCGATTATGTTAGCACCGTGAACACCTAATGTCCATAAAAACGTAGGAATGAATGCTAAAACTAAAGCCGCAACCCATGTATTCGTTAAGCCCATAAACGGCTCTTGAATTGCTGTGTAGAATGAACCTACAATATCAGGAATATCAAAGCCTGCCGAAATAATTGTACGAACTAGAGCAAATAAACCAATTGTAATAATTGCAGGTAATAATGCAGCGAATGATTTTGAAACAGCTGGCGGTACACCATTCGGCATTTTAATTAATAGCTTAGGGTTGCCAGACAATCTACAAAATACTTCCGTTGACAGCAAAGCAACAATAATGGCTATAAACAAACCGCCTGTACCTGTTGTTAACCCTGTTAATCCACCTTCAGCAAAAGTTCCAAATGTCATATAACTGGAAAGACTGATGACACCGGCTGATAGTCCATCCTTGTCGTAGCTTTTTGCAAGATTGTAAGCAATGGTAAAGGCTAATAATAGCGAGAGAATTCCAAATGTCGCTCCCCAAATATTGCCGCCCCATTGTGTCCAAGTTTCATGCTTCCAAATAGCATCAAGTGCATTTTGATAAAATTTGATAGGCAAATTATTAACTAGTACCGCAAGTGATCCAACAATTGTCAATGGCATGATTGTAATAAAACCATCTCGAATGGCAACTAAATGACGCTGATTCCCTACCCTAGCTGCAACTGGCACAAATTTTTCTTCTAAAAAACGGAACATTTCACACACTCCCTTTACTTTTTATTGTGACATCAAGGCTTGATGCTACTCCCCTTTGATTCTTTCATACAACTCAATCATTTCTGATGCTAGATCACGAAACGTAATGGCATTCATTAAATGATCTTGCGCATGAATTAACAGCATTGACACTTCTACTTTTTCTCCCCTTGCCTCTTGTGACAGTAAAGCCGTCTGAGAATGATGCGCTTCAATCAATGAATCATTAGCTAGCTGTATTTTTTCCTTTGCTTCCTGAATCTGTCCTTTTTTTGCTAGCTGGATCGCCTCCATACATTCACTTTTCGTATTACCACTGTGCACAATCAGTCCCATAATAGATTCCATCAAAACTGTTTCTTCCATTGCCGCAGCCCCCTTAACCAATCAACTTTAACGCCTGATTTAAAACATTTTCGCCATTCATCATGCCGTAATCCATCATGTTAATAACATCAATAGGAAAATTTTCCTTGTATTTTGTTTCAAATGTTCCTTTTAAGTAACGGACTTGCGGACCTAGTAGCAGCACGTCCGCCATTTTAGTAGCTAATACTTTGTCGACCTCACTTTCAGCAATTGCATAAATATCTGCCTCAATATTTTGTTCTTGCGCTGCTTTCTGCATTTTCGACACTAGCAAACTAGTACTCATTCCCGCTACACACACTAGCATAATGTTTTTCATCTAAACACTCCTCTTTGTAATTTAAGTTCGTCTTTCTAGCGATAATATCTATCAATTACGCCTTGGCATAATTGCGTCCGGAATCGGCCCGAGGCTTGTGCCAACACGACGTTGGTCACTCAGTCTTGTGTTGCTGCCGCTTCGCTTTCGCACAGATAAATTGCCACAGGACGTGGCGTTCTTAGACTGAGTTCCTCTACTTCAGCGAATGTTTGGATTTGCTGAAAGATGTATGAAATCGCTTTCTTAAGTTGAGAATAGCACCTATTGGTATATACCACAATATCCTTTTTACACTATTTTTTTCCTCAAGAAATGGTTTTAAAAACTGGGCTATACCGTTGTTCCAGACTACTGAAAGGATTCATTTAAGTGGTATAGTCCAGAAAAAAGTTTAAAAAAATTTAAATTTTCAGAACCAATTATCCGATAGTTA
Organism: Lysinibacillus sp. G1-3; assembly: GCF_056322905.1. Classification (NCBI taxonomy): domain Bacteria; kingdom Bacillati; phylum Bacillota; class Bacilli; order Caryophanales; family Bacillaceae; genus Lysinibacillus; species Lysinibacillus sp. G1-3. The sequence goes on along the minus strand of NZ_JBWHYQ010000005.1, from coordinate 219,563 downwards.
TTCATTCATGAACGCTTTTCTTAAAAGTACTCATAAAATGCTGGTTTAATAGAGGGTAATGCAAGCTGCCATCGATCAATTATGTCTTCAGTCAAATGTTTATTTGTATACATAACCGCATCCTTTACAGTTAAATAGCCAACCATCATTGCTGAAAAAAGATTAATTGTTAATGTTAACATATGCATTTCTGGGATAGAATTAGTCTCTATTATCGAGACATCTCCACTTTTATTTATTTGAAATACGTGTTCATTCCAACTACAAAACGCATCTTCAATTTGAATATATAGCGGCTCCTGAATATCACCCCACGGATAATGTTGCATAAACCTCAAAGCGTCAACGATCCTAACCATCACATCTTGAACGACTTCCTTTTTAAACTGTGGCTCTTTAAAATAGAAGCCAAATTGGTGGTTGTTAGAGGTAACTCCCTTAATGTTACTTACACTCGCCGCATGCGACGTTATAAAACGCCATATCGCTTGTTCTGCAAGTAAATCCTCAGCAATAAAATCATGAATCTCAAACGTCTCATCCTTAATTTTATAACGAATATAACCTGCAATTTTATCATCGTTAAATTATGCCGCAAAATGGCTATCAGGCATCCTTCTCTCTATTCTTTTCCACCACGCATCATTTCGAAGCATACTTCCATTATTGACAAGTGCTTGTGCATTATGAAAATCCTTAATCACCTGAAAAAGATCACGCTCTGGCCATTCAAAGCTCATACGTTTTACAACGTCCAATTGCTTTCCGAAAGCAGGAAACATCGATTGTGGAATCGTGTAATGTAGCTTCTCAAAAAATAATTCCCATCCAAAATAACGATAAAAGGATACAGAAAATGGTGCTAACACAGAAATGCTTTGCCCATTCTCTCGCATTTTCTTCAGTGCCTCTGTCATAAGCTTTTTGATAATCCCCTGTTGCCGATACTCAGGATAGGTTGCAACAAAGCCAATTCCGCCCATATCATAATTTTTACCATTAATTGTCATGTTGAGTGGCAATATTAGGAGCTGTCCAACGACTTTATGTTCATCGTAAGCCCCTAATGTTGTGCTATGCTCAACCCAATAATGAAAATCATCTCGACGCGCACCAGTATACTTATTAGGAAAACAATAATCTCTTAATTGATGTACCTGTAAAAAATCTTTTGGTGGGATTATTTTTATTTCCATAGAAAAAAGACCCCCTTTCCACATTGAATATCTCGCAATTAAAGTTACACTTACAAACTACCGTGATTCTTTATAGTTTGCCCCAAGAGACAACAATGCCTTTAATGTTTAGTATTCTTCTCCAATTCCTTTAGAAATAATTAATTCTGTTACTGTTTGAAAAAGTTTCTCAGCATCAGGCCCATCTGCTGAAATTTCTACAATGCTTCCGGGTGCTACTCCTTGTGCCATAACACCCATAATTGATTTTAAATTGACTGATTTCTCTTTATAAGTTAATTGAACATCACACTCAAATGGTGTGACTGCTGTTACAAGTAAAGCTGCAGGTCTAGCATGTAGTCCCTCCGGCGCTGTTATTTTATATGTTTTCTTCATAGATATCCCTCCGCTTGTCATTTAAATTTTATTCGATGTTGATAATAGGCAATCATAGCCTCATTATGAGACGAATCCGAGTCAACATTATTGCTTTTAAAAACGGGTAATACTTCGTCTGATATAGCTATGATCTCAATGACTTCACTAAATAATATATTTAATATAATTGAACCAATAACTGTAGAGGATGGGGCATACTGTATATCATTGTGATGCAGTAAACCATCTCCTATTGGTATATGCGTATTGATCACTTTATCTACAATTTCCTCTAAGCGCTTCCCACTTTGATGACGTGTCTTTTGCTCGCAATAAGTAAGCGATTGCAGAGACATGACAAGTACTCCCGCTTCTTTCGCTAAAAATGCTACATCTATAGGTGCTTGATTTCTCCCAGATGTTGAAATAACAATGCAAACATCATTTTCATGAAAATCAAAATGATCTTTATACTGTTCAATGATCGTCGGGTCCTTTTCATTTTTTGATGATGTCATTGCTCCTGCATGTAATGTTAGAGGTTCAATAATTATAGGACGTACAGGTACAAGCCCTCCCGCTCGATAAAATGCGTCTTGCGCTAAAAGATGCGAATGGCCACAACCAAATAATTGGACGATTCCTCCGCGTTGAAGCCTTTGTACAATTAATTGTGCGGCTTCTTTTATTTGGGCATATTCTTGCTCTTTAACGATCTGCATTATCTTTTGAATTTCTAGAAAATATGCATCCATAAGATCACCTTTTAATTTCACTAATGAATTTGTATCGATCAGCTCGGTAAGTACTTCGCACAAGCTCAAACGGAACTCCATCAGATAAATAACTTGTACGTTTAATAATTAACACCGGTGCAGTATGATTAATTTGCAAAAATTTACTATCTTCTTTTAGAACAATAGCCGCCTCCATTTGCTGAATAGCGTTTCCAATTTTTTGATGGAACTTTGCCTCAATTAACGCGTATAATGACCCCATTATTTTCTTTTCATCTAATTCAGGATATATTTTTACTGGAATATATGTTCTTTCGATGGCCATTGGCTTGGAATCAGCACTACGAATTCGTACAACGAAGAATACCTCTTCACCAGCCTCTAACATGAGATCTCTAGCAATATCAACTGGTGGTAGGATTTTCTCAAAGCGTAAAACTTTACTGCTTGGTTCCATCCCTCTAGCTCGCATATCCTCTGTGAAACTTGTTAATCCTTTTAACGGTTGTTCTAATTTTGGATTAGCGACATACGTACCTCTGCCTTTTTCACGATACAGCAATCCGCTATTGACTAAATTTGTGATAGATTGACGAACAGTCATTCTACTAACATCAAACTGCGTAGAAAGCTCTCGCTCAGAAGGTATATTTTCACCGATTTTGTATTCTTCTAAATAAATACGTTGTTTAATGATCTCTTCTATTTGTATATAAATAGGTATATGAGAATTTTTATCTAACAAACCTTGTACCATCCTTATCGCCTCTTTACTTTCATTTCTCAAATACAACTTTACCCCGACAAATAGTTTTTTGTACATTTAAATTTTCATCTAGTAATACAAAATCTGCATCATAGCCTTCTGCAATACGACCTTTCGTTGCAAGTTGTAATTGCTTAGCAGCATTCGTAGAGGACATTGCGACAATTTCCTGCAATGAGCAATTGGTGATTGCTTTCATATTTTTTACCGCTTGTTCCATCGTTAGTACACTACCAGCCAAAGCCCCATTAGATAAATGGGCGCCATCCTTAGAAACATGAACGGTTTGACCACCTAAATCATAATCACCGTGATGTAAACCTTTTGCCCGTATCGCATCGGTAATTAAGATAATACCCTTCGCGCCTTTTATACGATACGCTAGCTTAATAGCTTGAGGATGACTATGCACGAAATCTGCAATAATTTCTGTCTTTACTAGATCATTTAAAAGCACTGCACCAACGACACCTGGATTGCGATGATGGAAAGGGCGCATTTGGTTATATAAATGTGTAGCTTGCCTTACTCCCAATACTACTGCCCGATCCACCTCTTCCATGGAAGCGTCAGAATGGCCAATCGAAGCGATAACATTTAAATCCTCTAACGATTCAATAAATGGAAAGCCTCCTTCTACCTCAGGGGCAAAGGTAACTTGTTTAATGCGTTGCTTACTTACTTTATGCCAGTATGCAAATTGCTTCGTAGACGGTAAAATAATATATTCTATTGGTTGTGCGCCTGCCCGTTTTTTCGATATATACGGTCCCTCTACATGTATACCTAATAAGCTTGCCTCATCCTCATTATTTTCAAATTGACCAACATTCTCTAAAGCGCTTTCAATTGCTTCTTTAGATTGCGTCATTGTAGTAGCAAGGAAGCCTGTCACGCCTTCCTGAACTAAAGAGCGTGCCATTTGATGCAGTGCAAATTGCGTAGCATCCATCACGTCATGCCCGGCAGAGCCATGTATGTGCATATCAATATAGCCGGGTAACAGGAACCAATTATTATCTTTGCCATCTATATACCGCTCAGCCTTATCAGACAAATTATGATTTATTTTAATAATCTTACCATCATTAACGTGAATGTCTCCTTTAAACGGCGCTTCATCATGATTGACGATCGTAACATTTGAAATTAAAAGTGTATTCTTCAATAGATCACCCCCTAGCGTTTTTTTGAGGAGCTTGACTGAAGCTACAGGCAACTTCTTTATTCGGTATAGTTGTCTATACCAATTATATGATGCTTTCCTAAAAATAAAAAGTGATTTTTTAATATTTTCCAAATTTTTAATCTAAATCATTATAGCGTGGGGTTGATTTCCGTTCCAGCTGAGGGCGTCCGATGTGCCCCGAGGAGTCGCCCAGCCGCAACGAAGATCAACTTATACACAAAGCATAATGTTTTTTATAAGTATCATTCAATTTTTCTTTCATTAATTGAACAAATCGATTGTACAAATTGCTCTTTATACGATGTATATTCATCTATTCCTTGTAAATTGCTGTTAAGGAAATTTAATTTTAACTTTTCATACTGTCTTTTAATTGATTCCTTTTCATTTAAATAATCTCTAAAAAACAATAAATCACACCATTTTTCTCCTTCATAATTTACTAAGTGTACAAAATGTGTTTTGATTTCGAATGTATCGTCTGTAAATTTTGCAAATACAATTTCTGCCGGTCTTTCTACACGCAGTCTATAAAAACCAGCTTTATTCATTGCTTTTAAAAATGAATCTGAAATAGTATCAATATCATCAACGCCCATTACAATATCAATGACTGGCTTTGCCTGAATTCCCTCAATCGATGTACTACCAATATGTTGAATACGATCAAAATGGATATTTGTATGTTTGATAATCTCGGAACGAGCTCGCATAAATTCATTTTTCCATTCACTATCATATGGTACGATTTTTACTTCATTCTTTTTTAAGCCAAGGATCATCGCCAGTACTCCTCTAATTTTTTTTGTTCTGCTTCTAATTGTTTTTTGAATAACACTAAAAAAGGAGCTATTTAAATGCTCCTTTTTTGCTTAATAACTATGTATGACGAATCCCGATTGTGCCGTTATGCCAAGAAACATTCGTTTTGAACCCGCATTTCGCAGGGGGGTGCCCGCTTTGCAGCTTTAAACGTCCCGCTCCGCATGGGGCTTGTTTGCGACTACAAAATGAAGGCTCCCGATTCTATAGTGTTCGGTCAAAACTGTTAAGTAGAGCTAGCAATTAGACAAACACATCAGGATTCGTATTACAGTTATAATAACACTATATTTCTGATAATTCAAACTATTTTCTTTAAAAAAATCTGTATTCTTGCGAAAACGCAAAAAATACCTAGATTCCCAACAAATTTTGCTAGGGAATCCAGGTATTTAGAAGTACAAATTATTTTCTGAATGGTTTGATGGCTAAGCTTAACTCGCTCAATTGATCAGGAGACACTTCACTAGGTGCGTTTGTCATTAAGCAGCTAGCACTTGCTGTTTTCGGGAATGCAATTGTGTCACGTAAGTTAGTACGGCCAGCAAGTAGCATTACGAAGCGGTCAAGACCAAATGCAAGACCTCCATGTGGTGGTACACCATATTCAAATGCTTCTAATAAGTAGCCAAATTGAGCTCTTGCTTCTTCTTCTGTAAAACCAAGTAAATTAAACATTTTTTCTTGTAATTCACGCTCATAAATACGCAATGAACCTCCACCAAGCTCATAACCGTTTAATACGATATCGTATGCTTGTGCGCGGACTGCAGAAGGATCTGTTTCCATTAATTGAATATCTTCGTCAAATGGACGTGTGAATGGATGGTGTGCTGCTTTATAGCGACCATCTTCTTCAGAGTACTCTAATAATGGCCAATCTGTAATCCATAGGAACGCAAATTGTGATTCATCTATTAAGTCTAATTCTTGACCTAATTTCGTACGTAGGGCACCTAATGAAGCTGCTACAACAGACGCTTGATCAGCTACAAATACTAAAATATCGCCCACTTCCGCTTTCATACGTTCGATTAAAGCAGCTGCTAATGCATCGTCAAAGAATTTTGCAATCGGTCCGTTTAAGCCTTCTTCAGTTACTTTTAACCAAGCAAGACCTTTTGCTCCGTAAATACCAACAAATTTTGTTAGCTCGTCCATGTCTTTACGAGAGTATTTATCTGCTGCACCTTTAATGTTAATACTCTTTACTTGTTTGCCTTGTGCCACTGTATCAGCAAATACTTTGAAATCACAGCCATCAAAAATGTCATTTAAATCAACAAGCTCTAAACCAAAACGTACGTCTGGTTTATCAGAACCGTAACGATCCATTGCTTCTTGATATTTCATTCGTTGGAATGGAGCAGGGATATCAATTCCTTTTACTTCTTTCATAACTGCTTGGATTAAGCGTTCGTTCATTTCAATAATTTCTTCTTGCGTTAAAAAGCTTGTTTCAATGTCAACTTGTGTAAACTCTGGTTGACGGTCAGCACGTAAGTCTTCATCACGGAAGCAACGTGCGATTTGGAAGTATTTTTCAAAACCTGATACCATTAATAATTGCTTAAATAGCTGTGGTGATTGTGGTAATGCATAAAATTCACCTTCATGAACACGTGATGGTACTAAATAGTCACGAGCCCCCTCTGGAGATGATTTTGTTAAAATTGGTGTTTCTACTTCTAAGAAGCCTTCGTTTTGTAAGAAGTTTCGAATTGTACGCGTAACGTCAGAACGCATTTTGAATGTATCAAACATAACCGGACGACGTAGGTCAAGATAACGATATTTTAAACGTAAATCTTCGGATACGTCTGTGCGATCTTCAATTTGGAATGGTGTTGTTTTTGCTGTATTAATGACGATTAATTTTGTTGCTTCAACTTCAATCTTACCATTCGGTACATTTGGGTTGATTTGGTCTTCTGAACGAAGGATTACTGTTCCTTCTACTTCAATTACATATTCACTACGTACTTTATCAGCTAAAGCATGTGCTTCTGCTACATCAGGGCTAAACACTACCTGTGTGATTCCAGTACGGTCACGTAAATCAATGAAAATTAAACCACCTAGGTCACGACGACGTTGTACCCAACCTTTTAATACGACTTTTTCACCTTGTAATACTTCTGAAAGCTCGTTACTAGCATGCGTTCTTGTTGCCATTTATTTAATTCCTCCAAAATTTATTTGCTCATCACCATAACTTAAAGTTGATTTCCGTTCAGACTGGTGCTTTACTGGGGCGTCCAGTTTCAACTTACCCACTTGACATATGTTTTTACAATATGTCATCCCTAACTTTTGATGATGGACCGTTTATTTTAAATATGTAGCATACACTTCCTACTAAGTAGAGAATTAATGCCATGGAAAATTAGCTATCCGTTCATTGTTAAATGAATTAACTGTCCAAAACGACGTAGATATTTGAATCATTTGGACAGTTAATCCTGTAATGATAAAAACGATTTATGTTTTAACAGTTTGTGTTCGTTTATTGTTTTAAAAGGTAATTCACTAATTCTGAGAACGCTACTTTTTGTTGTTCTCCTGATTCCATATGCTTAACAGTAGCTACTTGCTCTTCAAGCTCTGTTTCACCTAAAACAATCGTATATTTTGCACCTAAACGGTCTGCAGATTTCATTTGAGCTTTCATTTTACGATCTAAATAATCCATCTCAGCAGAAATGCCCTTTGCACGGAAGGTACTTGTTAATTCTACTGTTTTTAGCTTCGCATCTTCGCCCATAGCGATCATATAGACATCAAGTCCTGATGCTGTGTCTAATTCAACACCTTCAGCTTCAAGTGCTAGCAACAAGCGTTCAATACTTAATGCGAACCCGATACCTGGTACATCTGGTCCACCAATTTCTTGTACAAGGCCATTGTAGCGCCCACCACCACAAAGTGTAGTAATCGCTCCAAAGCCAGAAGCCGTTGACATAATTTCAAAAGTCGTATGATTGTAATAATCAAGACCTCTTACAAGGTTTGGATCAACCTCATATGAAATTCCCAACGTATCTAAATACGTTTTAACTTGTGCGAAATATGCTGCTGATTCTTCTGTTAGGAAATCAGTTAATGCTGGTGCAGATTTCATTAATGGGTGCTCACGGTCTACCTTACAGTCCAAAATTCGTAGTGGATTTTTTTGCAAACGATTTTGGCAATCCGAACAAAACTCTTGAATTTGTGGTTCGAAGTGTTGTAGCAGTGCTGTACGGTGTGAATCACGTGTTTCTTTGTCGCCAAGTGAATTAATGACTAATTTTAAATCTTTTAAACCAGCTGAACCATAGACATCCATTGCTAGCGCGATTACTTCCGCATCGATAGCTGGATCCGCTGAGCCAATGGCTTCTACTCCAAATTGAACAAATTGACGGTAGCGCCCTGCTTGTTGACGTTCATAGCGGAACATAGGTCCTAAATATGAAAGCTTTACTGGTTGATCAGGTGCACCAAACATTTTATGCTCAACATAAGAACGAACTACTCCAGCTGTATTTTCCGGACGTAATGTTAACGAACGGCCACCGCGATCTTCAAATGTATACATTTCCTTTTGAACAACATCTGTTGTTTCACCGACACCACGTGCAAATAAATCTGTTTGTTCAAAAATTGGTGTACGAATTTCGTTGTAACGATAGACACGGCAAATATCACGGATAACCGCTTCTACCTTCTGCCATTTTTCAGATTGACCTGGCAAAATATCTTGCGTCCCTCGTGGAACTTTAAAACTCATAGAAATACCTCCTTTGTAAATTGCTTATGAGCAAGCTGTCTTCTGGATTTTTATCATTTTAAGTATGAAATCCTTAAAATTTTTCCAATAAAAAAGCCCTCGCCACCTTGCGTAATGCAAGGGACGAGAGCTGTACAAGCTTCCGCGGTTCCACCCTAGTTGACGCATCAAATACATGCGTCCTCCTCCTGATCGGATAACGGCCGATTCCGTTTTTTCCTACTAAGCATTACTTTTCAGAAAAAAGCCTCTCAAGTGTTATTCACGTTATACGTTTTTGTAGGAAAGATTTCAGCCTAGGTCTTTCCCTCTCTTCTCCAATAGAGGTATGCGCTACTTGCTTGGTCATAAGCGGTTAATCATTTTTTGATTACCCTTTATGTTAGTCACTACAAAAGGCAATGTCAACTGTTTTTGTTTTTTTTACATTACATTCGTTAAAATAACAAATTCCGTTACCTTTTTCCCACGAATTCTATTACAAAAGCATGGTAAAATAGAACAAGAATAGGAGGAATCTGATGAGGACAAAACTTTTACATATTCTAATCATCTTCGTACTAGTGCTAACGTTTGCATTTCCAAGTCACTCTGTTCAAAGAGCACTAGCCGACTCCAGTGATTTAAAAGTAACTGGAACGATTCTTCATTTACGTGAGGGACCTGGACTGTCTTATCCAATTATTACGACATTAGATGAGGGTGACCCATTAACCTCTATTAGTCGTGAGGGCGATTGGATACAAGTAAAAGCAGGCAAGTACGAAGGTTGGGTAGCATCCTGGCTAACCGCTTCGATAGACGATAAGCAAGTGGCTAATCAAACGTTGATTTCACAAGTCGATCGTCTAAATATCCGTACTGAGCCTGACATATCTTCAGCAGTTCTTGGACAATTATCAACAGGCGACCAAGCTAACCTTATTGAAAAAAATGGCGAATGGGCGAAAATAGATTGGAACGGGCTAGTTGGTTGGGTATCAACTGATTATGTGACAATCAATGATCTACCTGAAAAAAAGGTAAAAGCTGAAGCTGACGAACCTAAAGTTGAAGTATCCACAAAAAAAGTCAACAAAGATACAACATTTACAGTTTTAGTGGATGCTCTTAATGTGCGCCAAAAGCCAGACTTAAATGCTAGCAAAATAGGAACTGTTTCAAATGGCCAAGCCTTTAAGGTGCTAGCTCAAGAACATAACTGGGTACAAATTCAATATAACAATAAAAAAACAGGCTGGGTTTATAGCTTTTATGGTACTTTTTCAAATATAAAAAGTAAGGCATCAAAATCTTCGTCTGCTTCCTCAGAGCTTGAATCTGTCACAATCATTTATAATGGGACAAACTTACGGACAGATGCATCAACAGTTGCTGATGTTGTTGAACGCGTAGATGCTGGTGAAACCTACCCTATTATTGGCGCTAAAAATGATTTTTATGAAATACAAATAGATGACAAAACTGCTTTTGTAGCGAATTGGGTCGTTACGACTTCTTCGTCGAGCAAAGCTGCTACTCCTACAAAAAAGGAAAAATCGAAACCACGCAAGAAAGGTACTTTAAATGGGTTAACGATTATTGTAGATGCTGGACATGGTGGGAATGATCACGGTACTACGGGACAACGTGGAACCGACGAAAAAGAAATTACGTTGAAAACTGCATCTCTTCTTGCTTCAAAGTTAAGTGCTGCTGGAGCAAATGTTGTCATGACAAGAGAATCAGATGAATATGTCGACCTCCGCAAACGCGTATCAATTGCACACCAATATGAGGCTGATGCTTTTATCAGTATACATTATGACGCAACTGACGATAGCTCCATTAATGGTTTCACCTCATATTATATGAATAGTAATCAACAAGGCCTTGCAGAAGCAATAAATAATGGACTCTCAAATAAAATCGATTTAAAAAATCGTGGTACCCAACAAGGAAATTATTTAGTTCTACGAGAAAATCGTCAAAAAGCTGTCCTTATTGAGCTGGGCTACTTAAGTAATGGTAGTGAGGAACGTGTTATTACAACCGCTAAATACCGGGAACAAGCTACTCTCGGCATCTACCAAGGCGTTTTAGATTACTTTAACGAAAATCAATAAAGTGAAACTTGAATTATTGAGACTGCATAACGTATCGCTTTCGGTACGACTAAATTACTGTCCGTTTGGCAATATAAATAAGCTGCTAAGGAACCTAGAGTTATCATTCCTTTGCAGCTTATTTTTGATTTTCAAACAAATATGACGTTTTCTTTTTAGAAATGTAAATACGCTGATGGAACTGAAGTCGACTAAAAATACGGTGTTTTGGCACTGTATTGTAAATGAATACCGACATTCATTAACTATTAATTACACACTAAAATAAAAAGGGACTCCAACTCATATTTTCTGAGTATAGAGACCTTACTGCGCTTATTTTTTCCTCTTTGCCAACGTAACCCACACAATTTCCTTCATACGAATGAACAACGGAGTACGACTAATCTCTACAACGATATTGTCAGGCAATACAGAGATTAATTTTCCTTGATGGATATTTTTCTCTGTTTGCACTACTATTGCCTGACCAATCATCATATTTAGCGTTTCGAATAAATATGGATTTGATATGCGTTCTCCCTGAGTCACCATTAACACACTTCCCTCCTACAAAACTAACCATACTATTAAATGTATGAAGGAATTATAAGAAATGTACCATTTATTTAGACTCAAGAAGTATCGTAATTGGGCCATCATTTGTAAGTGCAACGTCCATCATTGCACCAAATATTCCCGTTTCCACATGTAAACCGTGTTCGCGTAAGGCATTATTAAAAGCCTCCCATAACGGTTCCGCAACTTCTGGTCTTGCTGCATTTGTAAAACTTGGACGATTCCCCTTTTTTGCATCCCCATACAATGTAAATTGTGAGACGGATAAAATAGCCCCTCCATGCTCTAAAATAGAATGATTCATTTTTCCATCAATATCTTCCCATAGGCGGAGATTAGCTACTTTTTTTGCTAAATATTCAACATTTTCTTGCGTGTCCTCGTGTGTAATGCCCACTAGAAGAACATAACCGCTATCAATAGCTCCCGTTACTTTTCCGTCAACCGTAACAGAGGCTGCTTTACTACGTTGTAAAACTACTTTCATTTTTTAAAACCTCAATTCCTCATTATATGCACCAGAAGTATAATTTTCGGTACATAACAAAGTTGCTACTGCCCAACTATTCATTTAATAAAGAAATCAATTAGTTAATAACCCGTTGTACTGAATATATATCAGGTGTTTGCTTAATACGTTCCACTACTTTATGCAAATGCGAAATATTTGAAATCGAAATCGTTAAATGAATCGTTGCCATTTTATCGCGATCTGCACGACCACTTACTGCTAAAATATTCGTTTTCGTTTCGCTAACAATTTGCATGATTTCATTTAAAATGCCTGGTCGATCGAAAGCTGAAACTTCAATATCAACAGGGTATTCTTTTCTCTCTGGAGTAAGTCCGTGTTCCCACTCTACTTCTATTAAACGCTCCTGCTCATCTTCTACTTGGATATTTGGGCAGTCTGCACGGTGTACTGAAACACCTCTTCCTTTTGTAATGAAGCCTACAATTTCATCTCCAGGAACTGGCGTACAACAACGAGAAAGTCGAATAAGCATATTGTCAATATCTTTTACGATAACGCCCGATTCCGTCCGTTTTTGAGGAATAGGGTTTTTCATTTTTTGTTCAATTTTCTCAAGAGCTTCTTCTTGTTCACGCTCTTTGCGGCGCTTTTCAGCTAGACGATTAGCAACTTGCTGAGCTGTAATTCCATTCATGCCAACAGCAGCATATAAATCTTCTTCATTTGTATAGTTAAATTTTTCGCATACACGCTTCAAATTTTCCGCTGACATTGTTTCTTTCACGTCAAAATCTTGTGCACGGATTTCCTTTTCTATCATCTCTTTGCCCTTGATGATATTTTCTTCACGAAGATGACGTTTGAAAAACTGCTTTATTTTATTTTTGGCCTGTGATGATTGGGCTATTTTCAGCCAATCACGGCTCGGACCAAATGATTGCTTTGAAGTTAAAATTTCAATAATATCTCCCGTTTTTAACGGTGTGTCAAGTGGCACCATTTTACCATTAATTTTCGCGCCAATTGTACGATTTCCGACTTCTGAATGCACACGATATGCGAAGTCGATAGGTACAGAGCCTGCCGGTAATTCAATGACATCTCCTTCAGGTGTGAAGACATAGACCATATCAGAGAATAAATCAAATTTTAAAGATTCCATAAATTCTTCAGCATTCGATGATTCGTTTTGGAATTCTAAAATTTCTCGGAACCATGTTAATTTTTGGTCGACATTTTGTTTTTCATTATCAACTTTTTTACCTTCTTTATATGCCCAATGCGCCGCAATACCGTACTCTGCAATTTTATGCATTTCCTTCGTACGAATTTGTACTTCTAATGGATCACCATAAGGTCCAATTACTGTCGTATGCAGTGATTGGTATAGGTTTTGCTTTGGCATCGCAATATAATCTTTAAAACGGCCAGGCATCGGCTTCCATAATGTATGCACAATCCCAAGTACGGCATAGCAATCTTTAATACTATCGACAAGTACACGAATGGCTAATAAATCATAAATCTCGTTGAATTGTTTCTTTTGTAACACCATTTTACGATAAATACTGTAAATATGTTTTGGGCGACCATAAATATCCGCTTCAATTTCAACCTCTGTAAGTTGTGACTTCATTTCAGTCATGACATTGTCTAAATATGCTTCACGCTCATCACGTTTTTTCTTCATAAGACTGACAATGCGATAATATTGTTGGGGGTTTAAATAACGAAGTGCTGTATCCTCAAGCTCCCATTTAACAGTCGAAATCCCAAGACGATGCGCAAGTGGTGCAAAAATTTCAAGTGTTTCTTTAGAAATACGGCGTTGTTTTTCTGCAGGTAAATGCTTTAATGTGCGCATATTATGTAGACGGTCTGCCAGTTTAATTAAAATGACACGAATATCCTGCGCCATCGCTACAAACATTTTTCGATGATTTTCTGCTTGTTGCGCTTCTTTAGATAAATATTTAATTTTCCCAAGCTTTGTTACACCGTCTACAAGTATTGCAACCTCTTCGCCGAATTCGCGAACTAAGTCGTCGCGCGTAAAATCCGTATCCTCGACAACATCATGTAAAAAACCAGCCGCAACTGTTTCTGGATCCATTTGTAATTCAGCTAAAATACCAGCTACTTGCACTGGGTGAATAATATACGGTTCACCTGAGCTTCGGAATTGCTCAATATGGGCATCCCTTGCTAATTCATATGCTTTTTTCACGAATGCGACATTTTCTACATTCATGTAGGATTTGACTAACTCAAAAACGTCCTCGGGAGTCAAAATTTGCTCTTTCGCCATAACATGTCCACCTTGCTCGTCAAATTTTTCAGATTAGATATAAACTTAATTGTATAAAATTTAATGGGCTATTGTAAAGTAACTGTGTCATTTTGTTTAGTTATTCTCGTGAACAATGTGAAAATTGGAAAAATATACCCTAAAATGAATAAAAAGACCCTTTGCGAATTTTATATTTCGCAAAGAGTCTCTTTTTCTGTACAAAAGTTTATGAGTTTAATTTATTATACGCTACAGCAATTTTCGATCCAACTACTGCATTATTTTTTACTAATGCAATGTTAGCATCAAGGCTTTTACCTTCTGTTAATTCTTTAACTTTTCCAAGTAAGAATGGTGTCACGTTTTTACCTTGAATTCCGTTTTCTTCCGCTTCTACTAGAGCTTTTTCAATGATTTCTGTAATGAATGAGTGCTCAAGCGCTTCAGACTCAGGAATTGGATTAGCAATGACTGCTCCACCTTTTAAGCCTAATTGCCATTTTGCACGTAGCATTTCTGCCACTTCTTCTGGCGTATCAATCTTGAAGTTTACATCAAATCCGCTTTGACGTGTGTAGAATGCTGGCAGTTCATCAGTACCGTATCCAACGACTGGCACACCTTTTGTTTCAAGGTATTCTAAAGTTAAACCAATATCTAAAATGGACTTAGCACCCGCACAAATTACAGCAACATTTGTTTGTGCTAACTCTTCTAAGTCTGCTGAAATATCCATTGTTGTTTCAGCACCACGGTGTACGCCACCGATACCGCCAGTTACAAAAATTTCGATATCAGCTAGCTCCGCACAAATCATTGTTGCAGCTACAGTTGTCGCTCCTAATTTTTTTGTTGCTAAAAGATAGCCTAAGTCACGACGAGATGCTTTTGCTACACCTTGTGAATTACCGAACATTTCAAGTTCTTCATCTGATAAACCGATTTTGATTTTCCCATCAATTAATGCAATAGTTGCAGGTACTGCACCATTATCACGAATTATTTGTTCTACTTCTCGTGCAGTTTTTACATTTTGTGGATATGGCATTCCGTGAGAAATAATTGTTGATTCTAATGCTACGATTGGTAAACCTTTCGCTTGTCCTTCTTTTACTTCTTCTGATAATACGATGAATTCTTTCATGTTGTTATTCCTCCATTTCACTGTTTAACAAATCAACTGATAGCTCAGGTCTTACGGTATATGGCGATGCGAGTGTATTTTTGGCATTTGTTAAGCCTGCATCAATACATGTTGCAAAGGATTTGCCAGTAAGCCAGCTATGGATTACTGCACTGACAAAGGCATCTCCTGCACCTGTCACATCTTCAATTTTTTCTATAGCTTTAGCTGCAAAATGACTTGGCTTCGTTGTAGTGGCAGCTGCATACACACCCTTACTACCAGCTGTAATAATGACATGCTCAGCACCTAATGTAAGAAGTTGCTGTAAAGCCTTTTCGTAGTGTGCAGAGTTTTCGATTTTATGACCTACAATCGTCTCTGCTTCATCTGTGTTGCAAATAAACCATGTTACACCTTGCAACGTATCCGGTAATCGATTCATTTTTGGCGAAGATACCGGTACGATGACAAATGGAATGTCACGAGCAATCGCAACCTGCTGTATGTAAGCCACTGTTTCCTTTGGACAGTTTAAGTCCATAATAAAGCAACCCGCATTCATTAGCATTGCCTCATGTTTTTTTAGCAAACTTGGCAATAAAAGATCATATACTTCCATGTTTGCTACCGCTAATGCTAGCTCGCCCTGCTCATCCATAACAGCAGTATAGGAACCCGTCGAAGCGTCAGGTAACTGCTCTACATAACGTAAATTCATAAATGGCTCTGACGCTTCTTGGATTACTTGCCAATCAGCATCTTTGCCAGCGGTAGTTAGCAATGTTACCTGATGATTTAATCTGCCTAAGTTTTCAGCAATGTTTCGTCCAACACCACCTACACTAAATGAAGAGCTAGCAGGATTGGACGTACCGAATTGGACATTCCCTTTGACATGAAACTTTCGGTCGAGATTGGCTCCACCGATACAAATAACTTCATTTTCCTCAGGCAAAATATATGCACGACCTACAATTTTCCCCTGCTTCGTTAAGCTCGACACTAAATTAGCAAGGACTGGCCGAGATAGTTTCATCTTATCTGCCATCTCTTGCTGAGCCATAAACGGATTCTGGCGAATTAAAGCAAGGACCGCCTGTTCTCTTTCATTCATAGCATCACCTTTTATTATATTTGTTTACATTATAAACTTTTGTTTGAATGTTGTCAAAAAAATTTTTCCATTTTAGATTTATACAAAAAAGTTAAAGCCTATTAAATTTCAACTAATGGTGAAGTTTAGTTGAATATGAGGTTTGTAACATTATTGGATTAGGGTGCAATAGAAAAGTTTGAAAACTTAAATATAAGGAGTGTTAATGATGGGATTTTTCAGAATTCCCATAATGGAGTAACTATGATGAAGAAAAAAATATTGAAGTATATAGATAGCAAATTCCCTAACCTAACTAGTGAATTACGTCTAAGGTTTGAACTAGGTGAGCCATATAAACATGGAACTGAAGATAGATTAAATCAAGTTGTTACAAGAGTTACTACATTATTTGAAGAAGTGTTCAAGCTCGGTGATTCTATTTATATAGATTAGGAAATTACTGATGACTTATGTTTGAAAACACTACTCCTGAATATCTGTATGATCTAATATGTAACCAAAATATAGATGAGGATTATGATGAGGAGGGTACCATTTAATTGTTTTACAACGCTATGCCCATTTTCCTGATGGTACCCCTTTATGCAGTTTTAATTTATTCCCATTCATCAGATTTTTGAAATCTAATTCTATCCTTATTTGTTGGAATCCCATTATTTACTTTTTCCTATATGCCATTTTTAAATATTTCATATTGTTCAAAAGCAAAAGGTAATCCGTTTGCAGTAGCTATATCACTACTATCCATAAGTTGAACATGCAAATGCGGGGCAAAGGAGTTACCTGAATGACCCACTCTACCAATAACTTCACCTTTTTTTATACGCTGACCAACTGAAACTTGAATTGATCCTGTTTGAAGATGAACTAAACCAGCGTATACATTGTTAGTACATTCTATAATGATGTAGTTGTCAGCAACTGATTGAATGTCATCTTTCTTCGGGTCGAAATAATGAGCATTTTTATAAGCTTTTAGACATATCTGAAAGCAATTTCCGTTCTTTATAGCCATCCTCCGCTTGGACAATGACGCCGTCGCAAGGAGCATATACTTCTTGCCCCCAACAATAATAGTCATCTAAGTGAACCCCGAAAAGTAGATATTGCGCCAGACTGACGCGATAGGCGGGCCAGCCCTTTCTTTCCCAATCCACTTGTAAAAAGTCATAAGCATATCTTGATCCTAATTTGTTTGTGCCGTGACTTGGAAAATCTCATATCCCTCCTCTGTCGATTATATTACTGTTTTATAATACATATACTTGTCTACTAAGTAATTGGATTCAACTTTTTAAATTGATTATTGATTTGATTATTAAGTATGTGCTTGATGAGGAGTTTGTTTTTTCACGATGATAACAAATAAACTTGCCAATGCACAGAACATCCCAGCAAGGAAAAAGGCCCAAGTATATGAATTGAAAAACTTATAGATTAGGCCTCCACCAAAAGCGGCAACTGCAGCTCCCGCTTGATGTGAAGCGAAAATCCACCCATAAATAATGCCACTTTTATTTGTACCAAAAATTTGTCTAGAAATACTGATCGTTGGAGGTACTGTGGCAATCCAATCTAATCCATAAAATATTGTAAAGATTGTCAGTAAAGTGAACGACCCTGTCATTAATGCATATGGGAGTAATAGCAGAGACACTCCTCTTAAAAGGTAATACCAAAACAATAACCATCGATTATCAAAACGGTCAGACAACCACCCTGATAAAGTAGTACCTACAAGATTGAACACTCCCATAAAAGAAAGAAAAGTTGCAGCGGTTACTAAAGGAACACCAAAACTTATACAATAAGAAACGAAATGAGTACCAACTAGCCCACTAGTTGAAAGTCCACAAATAAAAAAACTTCCCGCTAATAACCAAAATTCTTTCCTCTTTATAGCCTCAAATAAACCATTAAAAGCAATACTAACCGGATTTTTCTTATGATTCTCTTGTTGGATTTCAAGATTTTCTTCCATTCCATAAGGAAGAATTCCAATATCCTGTGGTGTATTTTTAATAAATATAGAAATAGTGATGAACATAACAAAACTTAGAATGAGAATTAGTCCAATCGCCCATCGCCAAGAATAATGTTCAATAATCATCGCCAATATAGGGAGAAGAATTAACTGCCCTGTTGCAGTACTCGCCGTTAAAATTCCTACTGCCAACCCTCTACTTTTCACAAACCAATTATTAGCTACATAAGGACTTAACACAGTTAAAAAAAGACTTGCTCCTAAGCCAATAATACCGCCCCATATAATGATTAACTGCCATGATTGTGTCATGAAAAGTGTAAGCAACATGCCTATGAATAATGTAGCCATCGCACCTAGCATCATTTTCTTTAAACCGGTTATTTCTAGTAATGCCGCCATAAACGGGCCTGAAAATCCATATAAAAATAGACTCACTGCAAATGCTAAAGCAATTAAAGATCGATCCCAATTAAATTCTTTTTCAAAGGAGTCTATGAACACCCCTGATGATGACATAGTAATTCCTGCAACAATAATCGAGAAAAAGGTTATAATTAAAATAAACCAGCTATAATGAATACGCTTCATCTTAACACCTTCATTTCTTGAAAAATTTTAGATATGCTTTTTAATGAGAAAGATATAATTATATTTACGGCCATTATGTATGTATATGCATATATTTCTTGCGAGAATACCTTTTCAAAATGCATGTATATACATATATTTAATTTTAGGTTCGGCTTTAATTACCGTCAAGAAATATTTTCTAGTTTAACAAAATATATCAATAAGACTACTATAATATTGAACTCACTCAAAAAGGAGTACGGAGCAATGAAGAATATAGATTACACACAAATATGTGTATGTGCAAACCTTCGTAAAAAAACAAGAGTCGTGACACAATTGTATGATAAATTATTACAGCCCACTGGCTTAAAAATTACACAATATTCAATGCTAGCAAATATCGATCATCAACAATCAATCTCCATTAGTCGACTTGGTGAAATTTTGCTGCTCGATCAAACAACTATTACACGTAATATTAACTTGTTAAAGCAAAATGGCTATGTAGATATAACGAAAGATCCGCAAGATGCTCGAACGAAGGTCATTACACTAACTGAAAAAGGGGGTGAAAAATTAAACGAGGCAGCTCCCATCTGGGAAGAAATTCAAGAAAAAATTATTAATGATATTGGCTTAGAGAAGTACGAGGATTTTTACGAAACATTGAAATCTATCCAAAAAATAATTCAATCTTATGATGAAGAATAAAGAAAACCTAAATGTTTTTTTAATTACATTCGGCATAAAGAGGGGGTGATTTTCGTTCCGGCTGGGCTCTTATAAGGTAAGAATTCACCCCTAGCGTAATTCCCCCTATATTATTCAACGAAGCACCCGTTACTTGAAGAACATCTAAAGTGTCCCCTTAAATTTCTCTGGTTTTTCTACATAACTTTCAATTATTAGTCCACATTCAGTACAAATAATATATTCAACATCATACCCAAAGCTTAACTTATTAGATGGATACATAACTGAATAACTACTATGTTGATGACCTTTTCCCAATTCTTTTCCACCACATTTAGGGCATTCTGTTACTTTCATAGTATGTTTCATTTGTAAACCTCCACTTTGGTTTTATATAAATATTATTACGATGTTTCTTATGTAATTATGAATGAACAATAATTTGCTTTCATCTTGAGTGAAATAACAAAAGAACTTTTATAATTAATAAAACCCCATAAAATATACTGACTAAACTGCCACTTTAGCAGTTTAAGGAAAGCCCGTTAAATCCCTATTTTTTTAATAATTAATAGGTAAATGAAGGACTCTAAACAATAATAAACGCTATTTCCAAGGGGAAACTAATAGTTTACACCCTTGCAACGATGCGGTTCTTTAGTTTTTTAGTGCAAATAAATATACTGTGGATAGGAGTTGATCATATGTATTTTTCTTCAAAAATAAAAGAAGAACGTCTAAAGCATAATATGTCACAACAACAGCTTGGAGAAAAACTTAATATTAGTAGACAATCTATTTCCAAATGGGAACGTGGAGAAAGTTATCCTAGTATTGAATTGTTAATTAAGTTAAGTGACATATTTGATATTACTCTTGATGAATTAGTAAAGGAGGATAATTCTTTGAAAGAGAAACTCATAAAAGATAGCCAAAAATTAGTCTATCCACGGTGGAAATTGTTTTTTGATATTCTTCTAATAATTGGATTTTTAATCATACTGGCTAAGATATTCATTATAATAGGTAATAAGTTATTTGATTTAAACATCGTGTTCTTACAGGATTCTCTGTTATTTCAAATTGGACCGTTTTTTATGACTATCATTGGAGCAATTGGCAGCGAATCTCTAGCCAAAAAATACAAATAATCATTTTGGATTTAGAATTATACACTAATATAGGCAAGTCCCTTCAAACTTATCTGAAGGGACTTTTTTCAGTATATATCTTCTTCAACTAATCTCCACCGTCAGTTAAAGAAGAAATTAGTATGATATCAGAAGAGGAGGAACCAAAATTTAGCATGCTCATATGTCTCCCTCATCCTGCCAACTACCTAATAACTCTTCGAAAAAAAATCTCGGTGCAGATTGCTTTTCATTTTGTATATGGCTTTTTGTCACAGCCATAATATTTAACGTAGGAACAATAAATATATATTGTCCAAATAAACCGTTAGCATAGTAATAATCAATCGGGGTGTTAGTGTTAGTATCTTCATAAGTCCATAGCTGATAACCATATCCATATGTTCCGTCTTTTGTAGTATTAACTTGTTTATATGGTCTTTTTACCTGAAGGAGCCAGTTGGATGAAATCACCTGATTTGAATTAAATCGCCCTTCGTTTAAAAATAATAATCCAACCTTCACCATATCCTCTAGATTTAACGAAATGCTGAAACCACCCCCGTGAATTCCTTGTGGGTCCTTTTGCCAAGTGTATTTATTTATCCCTAATGGACGGAATAGATATTTTTCAGCAAATGAAGCGGTAGGAACTCCAGAAATTTTTTGTATTATCGCACTTAGTAAATGAGAGTCTCCTGAATTATACTGAAAAGTTGAACCTGGTTTATGTATAATTGGTTGTCCTAGTATGAATTTAACCCAATTTTTCGATCCTTGGAAATTCCCTACTTTTAAACCCGAAGTCATGGTCAGTAAATGAAATATTGTAATTTCTTTCTTTTGCGGATCATTAGACTCTAATATTTCTGGAAAATAGTTTTGTATAGGTTCGTGAATATTTTTTATTAAACCTTTATCTACCATAATTCCAATTAATATAGAAACGATGCTTTTGGTAATGGAATAAACCTTTGACGGCTTTTCTATAACCTTTTTATTCTTCAAGTATTCGAATATCCGTGTATTCCCGTTATAAATGACAAATGCTTCAATTCTAATACTTTTAAGTTTCTTTTCTAACTCAAAAAAAGATATTTCACTCATATCTCTACCCCCTTCCCAAAACTACACTAAATATTCTCCTTTTATAACTTATTTCCTTCTTTATTACGCTAATTAGTAGAATAGCAACAACCTTTTCGAAAACAGCCCTATAAATAAAAAAACGCCACAAAAATGTGACGCTTTTCATCGCTTTTTTTGCAAAATGAGTTGTTGATTTCTGTTCTGGACAAGAGATTTCCTGGGCATCCAGTGTCTCCATTACAACCAATTCATTTAGCTAGTATCCAATTATTTATTAATATTGAATAAGTGTTTTAATGTCTAGGTCACCAAGTTTTGCACGACCGTTTAGCTCTGTTAATTCGATAAGGAATGCACAACCAACAACTTGACCACCTAATTGTTCTACTAAACGCACTGTTGCTTCAACAGTACCACCAGTCGCAAGTAAGTCATCACAGATTAATACTTTTTGACCTGGTTTAATCGCATCATTGTGCATCGTTAACGTATCTTTACCGTACTCAAGACCGTAGTCAGCACTGATCACTTCACGTGGTAATTTTCCTGGCTTACGAACAGGGGCAAATCCAATTTCAAGCGCATAAGCAACTGGGCATCCGATAATGAAACCACGAGCCTCAGGACCTACCACAATTTCAGCACCTAATTCTTTTGCGTAACTTACGATTTGATCTGTTGCATATTTGTATGCAGTACCGTTATCCATAATTGTCGTAATATCTTTGAAGCTGATACCTTCTTTCGGCCAGTTCTCAACCGTTGTTACGTATTGCTTTAAATCCATGTTATTGTTCCTCCTACGAAACTTTTTCGCATATTAATGTAATCGTTCATCAAACCATTGTTTTAATTCTATATAAGGGGCATATACTAGCTTTTGCTCCATTTCAATCTGTTCTGAACGCTGTTTGTAAGACGGTGCCTCTGTTAATGCCTGTTTTGGTGCATTCACGTTGACAGTCGTCAGTCCACTCTCCATTTTAACAAAATCAAGCTCAAAAAACACCTGTGTCATAAATTTTAATGCATCTAATGGCCAACCTGTATGCTTCGCTAGTTCAGACAAATGCATATTCAGTGGAAAAGCAGGTCGATTTTTTAAAAACTTATAATACCAGGAGAATTGCTCACGCGTAGGCAATCCACTGAAATACTGAGAATCAGGCATGTAAAAATGTGCATAAATACGGGAAGGTACTGTTTTTCGTAAGACATCTTCTAATATTTGAACATTTTCCGGCAAATCTAGTAGTACGATATAATTGGTTTGTTCTACATTTGAAAGCGTAGGATCCACTGCTAGGATTGGCACACCAATTAACGACTGGTAATAGGTCACCGTCTCTGGACGGAAGGCGATGAACGTAGCCTCCTCTTTTGGGACCGTATTTAACCAGCGTGATGTTTGTCGAATACCACGAATATCAAATAATTGCCATTCAGTCGTTTGAACATCCTCTATCATAAATTGTGCTTTTTTACGCCCTTGCCACTCATTTATTTGTAAATCTCCAGTAAATGAAACTTTTATTCCATATGTTAACTCGTCGTGTAAATGTCCTTTATTGAAACCGACGCTATCCAATTTTTCATAGCCATCCGTCAATTCCATTTTTATATGATTTTCTGCTGCTCCAATTTTCCGCATGGAGGATATTTCCACATCCTCGAGCACATAAACAGGCTTCGGAAAATCCGTACCATATGGACCGAGCGTTGAAATTTCTTCAATAGCATCTGCAGAAATCTCATCCATTTTTAGTGGTATATCTATATTGAGAACAGGTGTTAATTGCTCTTCTGATAAACATGCTCTTGCTTGAGTATCTAAGCGTGCTCTTAATTCATCAACATGCTCAATAGGTAACGTCATCCCGGCTGCCATAGGATGCCCACCAAAATGAGGTAATATATCTCGATTTTTCGCTAGTTCATTAAATAAATGGAATCCTTCAATACTACGAGCTGAACCTTTAGCTGTTCCTTTTTCGTAGTCTAGTGACAATACAATGGTTGGACGATAATATAGCTCTACAAGACGAGACGCGACAATCCCTACTACCCCAGCATTCCAGCCTTCTCCAGCAATCACTAAAACGAGTGAATCCCCGATTTTTTTATCTGATTCGATGAGAGCAATGGCCTCATCTGTAATACTCTTTACAATATCTTTGCGCTCACTATTACATGTATTAAGCTGTTTCGCCAATGCTGTTGCTTTAGCATTATCCTCAGCCATTAATAGCTGTACACCTGGTGCCGCTTCTCCAAGTCGACCAACTGCATTTAAACGCGGTCCAAAGTAAAAGCCGATTGTTTCTTCACTGATTTTAGCTTGCTCTGCACTTGCAACTTCACACATCGCTTGTACCCAAGGGCTGAGTGAACGACGCATTTCTTCTATTCCTCGCTTAACTAGGTAACGGTTTTCATCAACTAATGGTACTAAATCCGCTACTGTTCCAACAGCTACATATTCGAATAAATGCGTTGGCAGTTCCCCATATAGAGCATGAGCTAACTTAAACGCTACACCCACACCTGCTAGCTCACCAAATGGATAATGTCCTTCTGGTATACGAGGATGTAAAATAATATCTGCTGGTGGCAATTCATCGCCTGGTTCATGGTGATCTGTAACGATAACATCCATACCTAGTTCCTTCGCGATACGAATCGGTTCCATCCCTGAAATACCATTATCAACTGTAATAATTAATTGAACACCCTCTTCATGTGCTTCACGAAATAGTGCTTCGTGCGGTCCATAACCGTGAATAAAACGATTTGGTATTTTAAACGAAACATCGGCACCGAGATCAAGTAACACATTCAGCATGACTGTCGTACTAGTGACACCATCCGCGTCATAATCGCCAAATACTAAGATTTTCTCTCCGTTTTCAAGCGCTTGCTCTATTCGCGCTACAGCTTCTGCCATACCATGCATTAAAAACGGATCATGAATATTTGCTTCTGTCATATTTAATAAGCTCTCTGCGTCAGCAGTTGTTTCGCAGCCTCGTGCTGCTAAAATTTTTGCTGCAATCGCAGAAAGTTGTAGGTCATTTTGTAATGTTTGGACAAGCTTCGCGTCTGGACGCTCTACTTGCCATCTCTTTTTCGATAGAATCATCTTTTCACTTCCTCACGAAAGCTATTATACCGAAAATCTAGACTATCCGCACTATCTGCTAGAATGATAGTTTTACCTGTAAAGTTGTGGCAATCCGTCGTCGTTCTACTAATCTCTAACAATCTCAAAAGAAAAAAGCCTACTCCGTTAAAGAGTAGACTTCTGAAACGCATCTTTTGAAGCAGATACTAATGCCTCAACCTTCTCCAAATTACCTTCATACAATGCTGTCACGATCGCACTACCAACGATTACACCATCACTAAGTGCCCCCATGCTTACCACCTGCTCAGGAGTTGAAATTCCAAAGCCGGCTAGTACTGGTATTTGGCTTACTTCACGTAAGCGTGCAAAATGATCATGTAAATTATCTGCAAAACTTGCACGGGCCCCTGTTATTCCATTGACTGTCACAGCATAGACAAACCCTTGACTAGCTGCCGCAATACGTGCAATTCGCTCAGGAGGACTTGTTAATGATACAAGCTGAACGATGTCGATACCATGAGGATTTAATGTGTCACGTAAGATCGCACTTTCTTCAAGCGGTACATCAGGAACGATTAACCCTTTAACCCCCCCTGCTACACAAGCTTTAGCAAAAGCCTCTAACCCAAAAGCTAAAACAGGATTAAAATAAGTCATGACAACTAACGGAACTTGAATTTCTCCTCTAAATGAAGCTAATGCTGCAAGCACTTTACGTAATGTTACACCTTCGGCTAAAGCACGTTCACCTGCTTGCTCGATCGTCGGCCCATCCGCTACAGGATCCGTAAACGGTATACCCACTTCAATTCCCGTTACACCCATTTCCTGTAGCTTCAGGATCGTTGGCTTCAAAGTTTCCAGACCCCCATCCCCCGCCATAATATAAGGTACAAATGCTTTATGTCCACCGATTCTCGTTTGTTCAATTACCTGCTGTAGTGTTGTCATTCCACTTCTCCTCCTAATGCTTTTCGGACAGTATGGACATCTTTATCTCCTCGGCCAGATAGGCACACAACAATGATGTCATCTGTAGACATTGTTTTCGCGAGTTTTGCTGTATAAGCAATGGCATGGGAACTTTCTAGTGCAGGTAGTATACCTTCCGTTTTACTCAGTAATTGCAAGCCCTCAAGTGCTTCACTATCTGTAATCGAATCAAATTGAACACGCCCAATATCATGTAAATAACAATGTTCTGGACCTTTCCCTGGATAATCTAGACCAGCTGAAATAGAATGAGCTTCCTGCACAAAGCCATTTTCATCTTGTAATAAATACATGTATGCACCATGTAAAACGCCTAGCTGACCACCGGCAATTGCTGCTGCATGCTTACCTGTCTCAATACCACTGCCTGCTGCCTCTACCCCGTATAGCGCTACAGTCTCGTCGTCAACAAAAGGGTGGAACATACCAATTGCATTACTACCGCCACCTATACAAGCGACGACTGCATCGGGTAAACGTCCTTCCTTTTTTACAATCTGCTCTCTAGTTTCAACACCAATTACACGCTGGAAATCCCTTACTATTTTCGGGAATGGATGTGGCCCTAAAGCCGAGCCTAAAATATAATGAGTATCCTCAACATTTGTCACCCAGTAGCGCAGTGCTGCATTGACAGCATCCTTTAATGTTTTTGAACCTGTTTCTACAGATTCCACTTTTGTACCGAGTAACTCCATGCGAAACACATTCAACTGTTGGCGTTCGATATCCTCTGCGCCCATAAATACAACACATTCAAGATTCAATAATGCGCTTGCTGTGGCCGTTGCTACTCCATGCTGCCCTGCACCTGTTTCTGCGACTATTTTCTTTTTACCCATTCGTTTTGCAAGAAGCGCTTGACCAATGGCATTATTAATCTTATGTGCTCCCGTATGATTCAAATCTTCACGCTTTAAATAAACTTTCGCACCCCCTAGCTCTTTTGTTAAATTTTCTGCGTAATACAACGGCGTCTCACGGCCAACATATTGATGTAAATAATAAGCTAATTCCTCAGTAAACGCTTGATCATTCATCGCCTCGTCATAGGCCGCCTCTAATTCCAACAAAGCTGTCATTAATGTTTCCGGAACAAATTGTCCACCAAATTTCCCATAACGCCCTTCCTTTGTTGGTACACTATTTGCAATTGAGTTTGCCATTATACTCTCCCCTTCTTTACTGCCTGTATAAATGCGGTTATTTTAGCTATATCTTTTACACCGTCTGTCTCCACACCACTTGATACATCTACCATAAATGGCGACACAAGTGATACTGCTTCTCCTATATTTGCAGCTTGCAAACCACCTGCTAACATTAACTTTTCTCGCGGAATCCCTACTTTCTCTAAGAGGGTCCAATCAAACGTATGACCACTACCTCCTTTAAAATCGGTTCCTGGCGCATCAAATAGGTAATAGTCCACATCATAATTAGCAGCAACCTGAACATCTTCAGCACCTCTGACGGACAAAGCTTTAATTGCCGGATAGCCTTGCTGACGAATAAAATCAGGAGATTCCTCCCCATGGTATTGCACATAATCTAGTGGTACACTTTCCATCACAGTTCGTAATTCCTCCGCCCTCGGATTGACAAAAACACCGATTTTTAAAACGCCCTCTGGCACATGTTTGGCTAATTGTTGTGCCTGTTCAATCGTCACTCGTCGTTTACTTGGCGCAAAGACAAAACCAATAGCGTCAGCCCCTGCCTCTACTGCTGCCCGTACATGCTGTTGTTCCTTTAGTCCACAAATTTTCACCCTCGTCATACAGATGCCCCCACCTTATTGACCAGTAAACTTTTTAGTGCAAAACCAGGATCACCACTGCGCATTAATGACTCACCTACAAGAACGCCACTAGCTCCCATAGCCGCCACCGCTTTAGCGTCTTCTTGCGTCCATATCCCACTTTCACTTATTAAAACTTTCTCTTCATCAAGCGGAAAAGCTTCAGCAATTTCACGTGTTCGCTCTAAGCTCACTTCAAACGTACGTAAGTCTCGGTTATTGACGCCAATTAGTTTGGCACCAACTGCAATTGCCCGCTCAAGCTCTTCGAGATCATGCACCTCTACCAATACCTCTAAATTTAAACCTGTTGCATAGCTATACAGATCACGTAATGCTTGATCGGTTAACGCGGCCACAATTAATAAAATAATTGATGCACCCGATGCCTTCGCAAATCGAATTTGCACACGATCGATCATAAAATCCTTACAAAGAAGTGGCGTTTGGACAGCATTTGCAACTGCAGCTAAATCATCAAAGGAGCCTTTAAAAAACTGCTTATCTGTTAAAACGGAAATGGCTGCTGCCCCTGCGTCTGCATAAATTTTTGCTTGTGCTACTGGATCTGTCCCTTCTGCGATTAGCCCTTTTGAGGGGGAAGCACGCTTCATTTCAGAAATAACTTGTAATGTTTCAGTTTTTCTCAATCGCTCAAACAACGATGGACGCGGTTTTTCTGAAAAATTCGCTAATGGGTCGGGCTGTTCAAGTAACGCACCAACTTCCATCTTTTTTTGTTCGAGAATTTTATTTAAAATATTCATTGTTCGACCTCCACTCCTTTAATATGCTCACTATAAGTAACGACTGCCTCTAATTTTTGAAGGGCTCGCCCGCTAAAAATACTATCTTTCGCTATTTCTACACCTTCTTTAACGGTTTCAGCAATTCCATAGCTGAACAACCCAATACCAGCATTCAATAAAACAGTGTCAAAATAAGCACTTTGTTCACCGGCTAATAATGTACGCATAATTGCCGCGTTTTCATCTGCATTACCTCCACGAATAGCCTCTATTGGTGCATAGCTGAGACCCGCTTCCTCTGCAGTTAACGAAAATGGAATTAAGTCACCCTTATCTATTAAAACAAAGGTATTTTGACCAGCTAATGACGCCTCATCTAAACCTAGTGGCCCAGAAACGACCATTGCACGTTCTCGCCCGAGCATTTGTAATACGGATGCATATTCCATGACAAAATTAGGACGATTAATGCCTGTAAATTGCGTCGATAAAGGCACTGGATTTGTAAGAGGACCTACAAGATTAAAAATTGTTGGCTTGCCAAGTGCACGACGAACCTCGCCAATTCGCTTTAATTTCGAATGAACATTTGGAGCATATAAAAAGGCTATTCCTTCTTTCTCTAACAGATCGACAGTTTGTTCAATAGAAATATTCGTATGAATACCGAGTGCTTCCAAAACATCAGAGCTTCCTGATGCCGAAGATATTTTGCGATTGCCGTGCTTCGCCATTTTGACACCGGCCCCCGCTAGTACAAAGGCGCAAGTTGTACTAATATTGAATGTATTAAGTCCATCGCCACCAGTACCGCAATTATCCATATAGACCCCTTCGTTTGCTCGTACGTCTAATGCAAATGAACGCATAGTTGTGGCTAATGCAGCTACTTCATGTGCAGTTTCACCTTTGACAGATAATGCCGTTAAAAAGCTTGCGATTTGATCCTTTGGTGTGTCATCTTGAAACATCCATTTTGCTGCCTGTAGCATTTCCTCATACATTAAATGCTCTCGGCGTTGTACTTTTTCACGAATACCTTCCATTAGTGTGAACCTCCTTCTTTTTCAAGTAGCTGTAAAAATTCCTGTTCATCCCCTTCTACTTGATTCAAAACTTCTTCAACATTTGTATATTTGGTCACCATTACAGTCGATTGCATATGCATCGCTTCATTTTCTATGACAATAGATTTCCCTGTTAAGGCAAAATCAAGATGACCGTTAAAACCAATAAATCCAAGAGCACCTCTAAATATCCCTGTAGTTTGATCAAAATAATCCTTTACCTGACCCTTTGCAACACCTGTTGATGCAAAGGATGGTAATGTCGTAGCTAATACATCAAGTGCATGAAGCATTGGTAGTAGTTGTCCCTCGACTCTCGATGTCATGTGTAATGCATGCTTGGAACGCTCAATTCTCATCGCCTCAATGACTTGAATGGAATCTCGGAAGCATACAGACTGTAGCTCTTGTTGCACAGCAGAAACAAGTACAGCATGCGACTCCCTAATATTTGTGTTTTCATGTAGCTTGCGTTCCTGCTCTAAATCTTCACCTTTTGTGGAACCTCTAGGAAATACCCCCTCTGTTGGTGTGGCAATCACACGCTCACCTTTTACTCGAATTAGACTTTCAGGAGACGTCCCTAAGACAATATGGTCGTCAAATTCTACAAAATACATATAGGGAGCGGGATGTTTTTTACGCAATTGACGATATAAAGCGAAAGCATCTCCTTGTAAATTTGCTAAAATGCACTTTGATAACATAACCCTAGTAATATCTTCATCTAAAGTAGCTTTGATTGATGCAAGGGATGTTGCAAACTGTTCATTCTTAGTCGATTCGAAAGGTTCAAAGCTACAAGCCGTATCCTCATTCTCTCTACCTTTTAAAAGCTGCTCTGCCAACTCTTCTAAATTTGGTTCTTTTTTTTCCGCATCAATATTCGTATAAATTAAAGTAACTTCATCTGTTACATGATCAAACACAATAACTGTCTCATACACATGGAAATGCACATCTGGTAGCTCCGCTTTACCCTTTGCAGTCGAAAATCTTGTCGTTGTACCTTGGCCAACATAGCCAACAGCTCCTCCTGAAAATGGGAATTGTGTCGTATTGGATATACGTGGCATTAATCTTTTCAATAAAACAAACATGTCGCCCTTATGTGTATAGGTGTGTCCAGTCTTATATGAATATTCCTGAATCTCATCTCCAAATCCCTTATATGTTTTTCTTGGATTAGCACCGATAAAAGAAAAGCGTCCCGCTCCTTCATGCTGTGCTGAACTTTCCAGCAAAAATTTATGTTTTCCTTGAAGTCGTCTAAAAATTAAAATAGGTGTTAATGAATCAGCATTAATAGTTTTCATTTTTGTTCTTGAACTCGTTGATAGCATAATGACCAAGCTCCTTTTCTTAAAAATCCACTACCTCTAGACTTACAAATGTTTAGTTACTGAATCAATTCTTGTTGAAAAAAGATCATCATAGCGTAGGGTTGATTTCCATTCCGGCTGGGCGCTTTCCTGGGGGCGTTCGATGGGCCGCTTTTGGTGTTGCTGTCGCTTCGCTTTCGCACAGTTAAAACATTTGCTGCCGCTACGTTACCACTACGCTTTCGCACAGAAAACACCCGCTACACTGCAGGGTCTCGGGCCAGCACGATGCTGGTCACAAAGGTGTTATCATAGGACGTGATGGTTTTAGCCTTCGTTCCTCTAACGCTTATCCCCGAGGAGTCGCCCAGCCTCCATTCCAATCAACTTATATGCAGGGCAGATGGTTTAACAAAATTTCACCCTTAAATTCTGATGATTTAAAAAAAATCACTAGAAATCATTTTGTATGGCAATTTACCAATGTCTGGTATTGATTTCCGTTCCGACAAGATGCTTATCGGAGCCACAGATGTTTTTGGCATGAAAGCGAAGCATTCATCCACCTGCAAATTAAAAACAACAAAAAAAGTCCTCTGCAAAAAGGATTTTTCCTAATTGCAGAGGACGATCATGACCGCGTTGCCACCTCATATTAGAGCATATTTGCTCTCCCTTAAATGCTCAGCTTAGTTCGCCAGATCAATTATGCCTCGGCATAATTGTGTCCGGAATCGGCTTTGTGTTTGCACAAAGAACTCCCTCCAGATTCCGTGACCCTTCAGCGGATGATTGGACATCTGCTGAAAGAAGTTAAATTGACAAATCTTTTGAATTTATGTCAAAAAGATTTGTCTTATCTAAGTCAAAGCGCCCCCTTTAACGTGGGGAATCCGTTCGCTATTATAATTAGCGACTCTCATAAGTCCATTCACATAAGCTGCAAATCAGTTCACACCATCCACTGACTCTCTAAATTGCACACTTATGCTACTACTCTTATTCAACAATTTCTCAGCTATTCTCATCTAAACTAAACTCAGCTCATCTGTTCTAAGGCTGGCCTCGCTCCCGAGACCAACTACCTTGTACCGAACAAAAAAGTTAGCCTTATTCTATGCTAAACTACGATAATTGTCAATCAATTCAGAGAAAAAGGAAAATGTTGAAAGGAGTTTTGAAATTATATAAAAGGGAAAATCGCCTCATAATATACCAATAAAAGGGGATTAAATCACTCGTTTTTATGTATTTATAATGTATTGACCTTGTAAAAATAACAAGTTATAGTAATTCCAGAACATTCATTCTCAAATACATAAAAAAGAAGGTAGGAACGAATATGTCCGTTCGAAAAAAACTAAATATTGGTTTTATTTCTCTCACTTGTATGCTCTTAATATCAAGTATTATTGCATTTTTTCAGTTTAAGTCAGTTGAAGGAGATATAGTTGAGGTACTTGATCATAGAATCGTACAAATTCAATTAACAGAGGAAATACAACAAGAGCTTGCCTCACAAGGGCTATTTTTACGCTCATACGTTCTAAATAGTAAGGATGAGACTACAAAAACAAACTTAGAGCGTTATGAAAAACTATTACCAGAGACGATTCAAGAGCTTTCAGGCATTGTTCGTTCCGATTACACAAAAAATATTGTGAAGCAAGTAAGCGAATTACAACAAGATTTACTAACAAGTTCTAATCAAGCAGTGCAAGCATTAAATAGTGGCAAAACAGATTTAGCTTTATCATACATAAATGGAGAAGTTACTAAAAACAATAATGAAATATATACACTGACAAATGATTTATTAAAATATCATGATGAACAGCTGGAAAAGGTTAAAAGTAATGTTGTCCAAACAGTTGCCAGAGCTATTATAATATCCATTGCCTTACTTGTTTTAAGTGCAATTATTGGTTTCTATTTTATGTATTTTGTAAAACGCTATATCACTCAACCGCTTCGTAAAGTGATTGATGCAGCAGATACATTAGCACATGGTGACTTAACGATTGCTCAGCTTGAACACAACTCAAAAGATGAGATTGGTACGCTTGCCACAGCAGTGAATGCGTTAAAAGAGAACTTATCTGTACTACTTAAAAATGTTCAGGAAAACGCTACACATTTAACTGCTGCTTCTGAAGAGCTTTCCGCAAGCACTGTAGAAGTGACAACTACTTCAAGCGACATTTCCCAGCGAGTACAAGACACGTCAAATCATTTGGCTTCATCAGCTAGTGCCTCTCAGCAAAGCGCTCTAGCAATGGACGAAACAGCTGCTGGTGTACAACGAATTGCTGAAGCTACTCAAAATTTGCATCACAATGCAATAAATATGACACAGCTTTCCAATACGGGCGGGAAAACTATTACTACTGCCAAAGAGCAGATGGATACAATTTCTGAGGCAACTACACGTATTGCTGATTTAACGCAAAAACTAAGTAAGCAATCTGAGGAAATCGGGCAAATTACAAAAGTAATTACTGCTATTACGGAACAAACAAATTTACTGGCACTCAATGCTGCTATCGAAGCGGCACGAGCCGGTGAGCACGGTAAAGGCTTCGCAGTTGTAGCAGATGAAGTACGAAAACTTGCTGAAGAATCCAATCAATCTGCTAGCCAAATTATCGCCCTCACAAAAGAAGTTCAAACGGATACAAGTAATGTAGAAGCTGCCGTATATGAAGGTTTAGCATCTGTCCAGGATGGTGTAACAAAAATACATGAGGCCGGTGATGCATTTGAATCCATTACTGAGTCTGTGCAAGCATTTACTGACCAAATTGAAGATATATCGGCCACTTCTGAACAAATTTCAGCAAGTGCGGAAGAAGTCGCTGCCTCTGTAACTGAAATTGCAAATGGTGCGAGTATTTCAGCGAACAACTCACAAATCATTGCTGAAGCAGTAGAAGAGCAAGCTGCAACCATGCAACAGGTGAATGAGGTAGCAGAGGAATTAAACAATAACGCTCAGCAACTGCAGTCATTACTACTGCAATTTAAACTTTAATGAACGAAAAAAAGAATCTATTTGCTTTCCAAAGAAAGCAAATAGATTCTTTTTTTTAAACAGGGAAAGAAATATTTCCTTCCCTGCTTCATTTTATTGCTTATGATTAATTATGCCTCGGCATAATTGCGTCCGGAATCGGCTTTGTGCTGCACAAAGCACTCCTTTCCGATTCCGTGACATCCGCCGGAGGCTTTAACTTCTGAAAGAAGTTAAACAGTAGGTTCGTCAGTACCCCATTGTTTTTTCTCTTTTTTGTGTATTTGACCATCTGATTTTTTCATTTCACGAACTTTAAGTGAATACCAGATTTGTGCAGCTATACAAATTGAAGAATACATTCCTGTGATTAAACCAACTAATAACGCGATTGAGAAGTTTTGAATCGATGGTGCACCTAAAATAAGAAGTGCCACTGTCACGATAATAACCGTTAACACTGTGTTAACAGATCGACCCATCGTTTGACGTAGTGATTTGTTAACGATATTCGCTAATACTTCACGGTCTTTAATCGTATCATATCGATCTAAGTTTTCACGCATACGGTCAAATGTAACGATCGTATCATTAATAGAATAACCGACAATTGTCAGTACAGCCGCAATAAACGTAATATCAACTTCTAAGCGCATAAAACTAAATACGGCAACAATTAAGAATACGTCATGTAGTAACGAAACAATTGCCCCAATACCCATGCGCCACTCAAAACGAACCGCTACATAGATAATGATACCGATAGCTGCAAGAGATAATGCTTTAATCGCATTTTTCACAAGCTCTTTACCAACGGTCGGAGACACTGTACTTACACCAGGTTCATGACCATATTTTTCGCCTGCTTCTTTTTTGAATTTTATAATTTCTGCTTGCGTTAGGTCATGTTTATAACGGATAACCGCTCCGTTACTCTTTTCACCTGTCAAAACGATATCTTCAGATGAGAAGCCAATACTATCTAGATATTTGGATACTTCTTCTTTATTCAACGTTTGCTCTGATTCAATTTGCACACGTGTACCACTAGAGAAATCAATACCAAGGTTTAAGCGGAAAATACCAAGAACCACTAAACCGGCCACTAAAATAGCTAATGAGAATGTATAAAATTTCTTACGGTTGTGTACAAAGTCAAAACGATCAAATTTCGTTGATAAATCTAATGTTCCGATATTTTCATCCAGGCTATGCTGTTTAGATTTTGGAATACCAAACCATGCTGGATTGTTGAAGTAGCCACTATTTACAAGTATTCCTTGTAATACACGAGACCCCCAAACAGCTGTTAGGAAGCTTAGTAAAATACTAATAATTAATGTTGTTGCAAACCCTTTAACAGAGCTTGTACCCCATTGGAATAATACAGCAGCTGCTAATAATGTAGTTAGCTGTGCATCGACAATGGCTGATAAAGACTCCTTCGAGCCGATTTGGAATGCTTGTTTAACCGAATAACCGACACGTAATTCCTCACGAATACGTTCTGCGGCAAGAATATTTGCATCTACCGCCATCCCTATACCAAGCACGATAGCTGCGATACCTGGAAGCGTTAACACTGCATTAATCCAACTGAATACAACGAGTACTAGGAAAGTGAAAATAGCAAGTGTAATGATGGAAATAAAGCCAGGTAAACGATAGTAGAATAGCATAAATAAGAAAATTATTACTACGCCCACAATACCGGCTAAAATTGTACTTTTCAGTGCTTGGTCACCAAATTGTGCACCAACTGAAGTAGAATAAATTTCATTAAGCTTAACAGGAAGTGCCCCAGCATCTAAAATACCCGCTAGATTTTTCGTTTCTTCAACTGTGAAGTTCCCGCTAATCATAACATCTGTTGTATCTAATCTTTGGCTAACTGTTGCAGCAGATGCATAGCGAGGCTTCGCTTTTTGTGATTCAGTTTTATATGAATCAACACCTTCTTCAAAGTCTAACCATACAACTAGTAAATTTTGGCCTGCTGGTTTAGCAGCAATTTTACTTGTGATATCAGCAAATTTTTCCGCATCCTTTAACGTTAGCGAAACTATAGGTCGATTTTGCTGGTCAAATGACCCTTTAGCGCCACCTGGCTTTAAGTCATTACCATCCAGCAATAAATTGTCATCGACATCACGGAATGTTAAATTTGCAGAAGTAGACAATAATTCACGTGCTGATTCTTGGTCTTCGACACCCGCTAATTGCACACGAATGCGGTTTTTGTCTTCAACCTGAATGCTCGGCTCACTTACCCCGATAGCATTTACACGCTCACCAAGAGCTGTCGCTGTTGCCGATACAACTTCTGGTGTAATTTTTTGTCCCTCTTTTAATTCTTTAACCTCATAAAGAACCTCAAACCCGCCTTGTAAGTCAAGACCTAGCTTAATGTCCTTTAAGACGCCGCCTACAGTCGTACCGATGGTTGCTACAAAAATAACCATTAGTAGTACGAATGCAACTATACGACTTTTAAGTTTCATTTTATAAATCCTCCTCGAATTGGTGTAAGGCAATTCCTTACACTACAAACAAGTATAATAGCAAGTCCTTTTGAAGCGTTTATTCCTCCTTTTCCTATAGAATAATGTTGCCTGTGCTTCAAAAAAGATTGCTCTACTTATTTCGATCGTTCATAACGCGCAAATTTATCCCTGTATTTGAATAGGTGTTTTGCCTCCAAATTTGGAAAAGAACTATTGGGAGGGTTTTGTTAAAAATACTTATACAAATAAAAAAAAGCGCAACACACTCATTATGAAACACGTTGCGCTTGGTGTCAATTCAACACTTTTAGTATTCTATTATTATTTGACAAATTTCACACATTCTTCTTAAGTTTTAACCGGGCCAAGCAGCATTTTTAACTCTTCCGTATTCAATTCTGTAAACCAATCATTACTTTGTAAGAATTCTACTTGATTAAAAGATACGATATCGGACGGTGATACTGCAAAAATAGTGGCGATAACTTCATGTATGCGTAATTGTTCAATATTTTTTCTGCGCCATTTTTTCTCTACACAATAGCGCCATAGTTCTTCTGCTGTAATCGCATTGTATTGATAATATTTAAACTCTTCCATCTTACTATCAATTGCAGGACGGATTTTTTCAAATAGTTGCTCATGCTGCATACTCATTTTGAATCATCTCCAATCAAAGTCGTATCGTAAGACAAGTTTGCATACAAATAGTGTAAATGAATTTTTGTGGCTTGAGAAGGGACGGATGGCATGAGTTCTTTTGTACGTGGAACACTATTTTTAATGTTCGTGATTTTTTTATCGAAACTCTTTGGCTTCTTTTATAGAATGCAATTTATGCGGATCGCTGGTGAAGAGGCAGTCGGCATTTATATGACCGTCTATCCGGCGTTCATTTTCTTCATCTCACTCATTCAACTTGGACTACCTATTGCTGTGGCAAAAATTGTAGCAGAGTTATTAGCAAAAAACAAACGCGAAAGCATCTATGGTGTTATGCGTACGGCTATTTTTTGGTCATTTATTGGAATGATCGTCTTTATGCCAATCGTTGCACTAACTATACCTTATATATCGACTACACTTTTACATAATGAACATACAACATTTACTCTTTGGATTGCACTCTTTGCTGTACCAGTGTCAGTTGGCTCAGGATTATTACGCGCTTATTTACAAGGTATTGCGAAAATCACACCAACAGCTTGGGCTCAAATGATTGAACAAATTATCCGTATTAGCTTTATCACTTTGACGCTGCCTTATGTAGCTGCCTATAATAATGCTGCCGCTACTGCTGCCGCTGCTATGGGTATTACGCTACTAGCAGAAGTCGTTGCTTTCTTGTATTTGTGGATGCATTATATAGTCTCAAAGAAAAAATTATTGACACGAAAAAACAAAATCGAGGGTTATCCTGCCTCCCCAATGTTACGAATTGCCCTTCCTTCTGCAGGAAGCAAGCTATTCGGATCTTTTACTTGGTTTTTAGAGCCTATCATTTTTTTAAAAGCGTTAACTATGGCTGGTTTAACAGCCTCCGCTGCAACAATTTTATATGGGGTTATTTCGGGTGTACTAGTCCCCCTATTATTATTCCCTGCTTTTGTGTCTGCAGCACTTTCAATTGTTCTTATACCAGCTGTTAGTGACGCGGTTGCACGTCAGCATATACCGCTCCTACAGGAACGTATCTCTGTTTCATTGCGACTGTCTTCCTTAGTGGGCTGTGTTGCCGCTACGTACTTTTTCGTTCATGGAGACGAATTAGCTGTGAAGCTCTTTCACTTACAGGAAAATCGTGGTTATGTGAAAATATTAGCTCCTATTTTTTATTTTTATTATATACAAAGTCCATTGCACTCTATATTACAAGCAATTGGTGAAGCACGAGCAGCAATGATGAACTCCATTTATGGTGGTCTTGGTAAGCTCTTTGTCATGTTCGTACTTGCTTCTCAACCGGGTATACAAGAAAAAGGTGCAGTTGTGGCGATCGGCTTTGGCGTTTTACTAACTTCGTTTTTGCATATTGCAACAGTAAGGCAACGTAAAAATTTACGTGCTGGTTTTAGAATGTTTGTTGTTCCTTATGGCTGTTTTATTGCTGTTTGTGTTACCCAGTATTTTCTGATGCAAATAATGCCGCTACCATTTATTTTAAGTAGCTGTGTAACTTTGTTTTTACTATTTACATTCTTACTAGTTTCCAATCAATTACGTATAACTGATTTGCGCTACATTCGTAAATTGGCCAAGAAAGTTTAAGATTCTTTCAGTTGAATATGCAGCCGATCTTCCTCCCAAACACAAAAAAATACAGTATTACTATCCGTAATATTATTTTTAGCAAGCTCTGCCATTAACCAATCAGCATCTTTATGCAATACTTTTAAATGCCTCTCCTGAATATCACCATCAATAATCAATGGGTAAACAAATGCCTTTTCATCTTTTTGGTAGACGGACAAATTGCCAGATGGCTCTAAATAAGCATATGCAATATCTGTCACGGAAGCATTTCCATTTTCGCGTAATTGTTGACACAAATCATCTAGGTTATAGCGTTGCTTGCGCATTTCACTTTCTAAAATGACACCGTCTTTTATAAGTAATACTGGATCACCATCAACTAGATCACGGAATTTTTTATTTTTGAGTGACAAATATGCAGTTGTTATTTGAATTAAAAACAACACGATGATTGGTAAAATCACATTAAATAAAGGACTTTCGAAATCATCAAGTGCAAACGCAGCCACCTCAGCCATTAAAATGGATACAACTAAATCGATTACAGATAATTCGCCAACCTCACGTTTACCCATTAAACGAAAAATTATTAGGATAAACACATATAAAAAGCAGGTTCTTAAAACAATCGCTAAATATTCTTCCATATTGTCACCCCCATACTATTCAAGGTGACCTTACTTATCTTTTTTTATACAGGATGATGTTATATCTTAGCTTTGATTTTTTAACACTTATCGTCTCCTAAAATTTTTCTTTTTTTCGCATGCTAACCTATAAGAAAATCGTGTTTTCAATTAAGACAAAACCTAAAAAACGCACGATTAACATTACAAAACAACAACTCTTAAATTAGGAAATGACACCGTGTAACTTTCGTAAATCAAAAGAATAAACCTTAGTTGTTTGTGTACAATAAAAGAAGCTATAATTCCTGCTTTTGAAGTGGAAAAAACTAAATTTTCTCGGACAGTTAACAGGACGTTTCACAGCTCTCCCAATAATGTAGGTATTGTTTATAAGGTCCTTCTTTTACTTTCGAATTTAGTAAATGATCCACCATTATCCTTTTTAACAAATGAAAACAAGGTGAGAAAATGAAAAGGTTAATAATTTTTCTAGTTATTGTTGCTTATAGTATATTGCTCATTAAACCTTTCCCTATTTATGGATATGAAAATAAGAAGATTCCTGTTCTAATGTACCACCATTTAGATAAACACATAAATAATAATACAATCATTTCCCCAGAGAATTTTGAAAAACAAATTAAAACGCTTAAAGAAAATGGGTACAACTCGATTACAGCCCAAGAATTATATGATTACTTGTACGGTAAAACAGAATTACCTAAAAATCCTGTGTTAATAACTTTTGACGATGGTTATTTAAGTAACTATGAAAAAGCTTATCCAATTTTGAAAAAATACAAAATGCATGCAGAAATTTTTGTAATCACCAGTCACATTCTAGAAAAAAGCGGAAAGAATGTGGATCCAAACGAAATTTCCAAAATGAATTGGGATCAATTAAAAGAAATGAAGGATTATATAACCATCCAAAGCCACACTTGGAATTCACATAA
Organism: Lysinibacillus sp. G1-3; assembly: GCF_056322905.1. NCBI lineage: Bacteria > Bacillati > Bacillota > Bacilli > Caryophanales > Bacillaceae > Lysinibacillus > Lysinibacillus sp. G1-3. The sequence goes on along the minus strand of NZ_JBWHYQ010000005.1, from coordinate 179,167 downwards.
TAAATTACAGTCATTCAGCGGCGGAATGAAAGGTGCCATATATGGTCGTAGTTACATTAATGGAAAACTAGAAAAACAAGAAGACTACGAAAAACGGGTTAAAAAAGATTTTATTCATTCTAGGAAAATTATTAAAGAAAAGTTAGGATATGAACCAATTGCCCTTAGCTATCCCTACGGAACTAATTCTGAAGATGCAATGAAATTGGCGAAAGATGCTGGATTTAAAATGGCTTTTGTTATTAAAAATAAAGGTGTCACTATTGGCGATAATGTATTTGCTTTAAGCAGAATAACGGTAAATGGCAATGACACTGGAGCAAAATTAATTAAGAAATTAAAAAATGGTGGCACTTAGCAAAAAGAACATCATGATTATGTCCCGACGTTATTACGTCCTGAATCGGCTTTGCACTTAGGTCTGGATGAGGGTTGATTCAATGACGGATATTCCGGGTGATGCCATAAGGCTTGGAGAAGACTTATCTATTCTTCGCCATCGCTACAAAAACGCAAAAAAAAAGACTTACAACTAATGTAAGTCTTTTTCTCATTATTATTTTAATTGGTCGCCATTTACAACTCGTCCAATTGCTTGACGGTCAAATTTAACGCGCACATTGTCTGCAATTTTTAATGTCACAGCTGTGTCCTCAATTGAGTCAATCTCGCCATGTAAGCCACCGATTGTAATAACTTTATCTCCACGTTGCAAACCACTCTGCATACTTTGTGTTTCCTGCTGTCTCTTTTTAGCAGGGCGGATTAAAATAAACCACATTGCAACGAACATGATTAAAATCATGATTAAGCCAGAATATTGTTCCATCATTCTTGCCCCCTTTCCAATTCTACTTTAGTATAGACTATTCCACCATAAAAAAGCGATGGTCAAGCCCAATTTTTTTCTATATTACTAATATTTTTTCTACGATAGACATTTTTTTGCTAAAAACATTCTTAATTCACACAAATTCGCATGCCCTTTTTACTAAATATTAGAAGTTCTTTGCGTTTGGCCCATTAAAGCCGTATTTCTCGAAAAATTCTTCTCGGAAATCACCAAGACGGTCTTCTCGGATTGCCTCACGTACTTGTTCCATTAGTTTCAATAGGAAGTGTAAGTTATGGTAAGTTGTTAAACGAATACCAAACGTTTCTTCCGTACGAATTAGATGACGAATATAAGCGCGTGAATAGTTTTTACATGTATAGCAATCGCAGTTTGGATCAATTGGTCCGAAGTCACGTGCATATTTTGCATTTTTAACAACTAAACGGCCTTCAGATGTCATTAATGTGCCATTACGGGCAATACGTGTTGGTAATACGCAGTCAAACATATCAATACCTCGAATAGCACCATCAATTAATGAGTCAGGTGAACCTACACCCATTAAATAACGTGGTTTATTTGCTGGCATTAATGGTGTTGTAAACTCCAATACTCGGTTCATAATGTCCTTAGGTTCACCAACAGATAAGCCTCCAATTGCATAACCAGGGAAATCAAGCTCTACCAATGCTTCTGCAGAACGACGACGTAAATCCTCGAATTCTCCCCCTTGAATAATACCGAATAGACCTTGGTCTTCTGGACGTTTATGTGCCTCTTTACAACGTTTAGCCCAACGTGTAGTACGGTCTACTGATTGCAGCATATAGTCATACGTCGCAGGGAAAGGTGGACATTCATCAAAAGCCATCATAATATCCGAACCTAAATCATTTTGAATTTCCATCGCCTTTTCTGGACTTAAAAACAATTTGTCCCCATTTAAATGATTACGGAAATGAACCCCTTCTTCTTCGATTTTACGGAATTGACTTAGTGAGAACACTTGGAAACCACCTGAATCTGTTAAAATCGGGCGATCCCAGTTCATAAATTTATGCAAGCCCCCTGCTTCCTTAACAATATCATTACCAGGTCGTAGCCATAAATGATACGTATTTGACAGAATAATGCCTGCATTCATTTCCTTTAATTCCTCAGGTGACATTGTTTTAACAGTTGCTTGTGTCCCAACAGGCATAAATGCTGGCGTTTCGAAAGAGCCATGCGGTGTATGCACGATACCAAGGCGTGCTCCAGTTTGTTTACAAGTATGAAGTAGCTCATAACGAATTGCTGGTTGTGTCATATTATAAAAATTCCTCTCTTATCTAAAGTAAAAACAGTACTCCGATTTTTTCTTTATTCGCCTTTTGGACGAATAAACATAGCATCTCCAAAGCTAAAGAAACGATATTTTTCTTCTACAGCTTGTTGATATGCACTTAAAATTGTTTCTTTTGTTGCAAGCGTACTAACAAGCATAACAAGGGTAGACTTTGGTAAATGGAAGTTTGTAATTAAACCATCCACAACAGTAAATTCATATCCCGGATAAATGAAAATAGACGTCCAACCTTGTTCTGCCCGTACTTCGCCTCCATATTTAGAGCCGATCGTTTCTAAAGTACGTGTAGAGGTTGTACCAACTGCAATCACTTTACCACCATTACTCTTAACTCGGTTAATGATAGATGCGGTTTCTTCCGTTACACTATAAAATTCAGAATGCATTTCGTGATTTTCAATTGACTCTACACTTACAGGACGGAAAGTTCCAAGTCCCACATGTAAAGTGATAAAAACAACTTCGACCCCTTTTGCTTTCACCTGCTCTAGTAATTCTTCTGTAAAATGCAGGCCTGCTGTTGGTGCTGCTGCTGAACCTCGCTCTTTTGCATAAACAGTTTGGTAGCGATCCTTGTCCTCTAACTTTTCGCGAATATATGGAGGTAGTGGCATCTCACCAAGTTGCTCTAAAATTTCATAAAAAATGCCGTTATATTTAAACTCAAATGTACGTCCACCATGATCAAGCTCTCCTGTACAAGTAGCTGTCAGTAAGCCATCTCCAAATGTTACAACTGTGCCAACTTTTACACGCTTAGCTGGTTTAACAAGTGTTTCCCATTCATCCGTACCCGCCATTTGCTTTAACAGCAGTACCTCTATATGAGCACCTGTTTCCTCTTTTACACCCATTAAACGTGCTGGTAAGACTCTTGTATCATTTAACACAAGACAGTCTCCAGTTTGTAGCTCATCTAAAATATGAGCAAAATGGTGGTGCTCTACATTTGTTGAGCCTGGCGTCACTACCATTAATCGACTAGCTGTACGGTCCAAAAGTGGGGTTTGTGCAATAAGCTCTTCTGGCAATTCAAAATCAAAATCTTCTACACGCATGAAAATACTTCCTTCTTCTAGGTTTGTTGGGGATATTCATATCCAAAATGTTCGTAGGCTAAATGTGTTGCCACACGTCCACGCGGCGTCCGTTGTATAAAGCCGATTTGCATCAAATATGGCTCGTACACATCCTCAATCGTAACGCGTTCTTCACCAATAGATGCTGCCAACGTATCCAAGCCTACTGGGCCACCTCGGAAGCGCTCAATCATATTGGTCACAAGTTTATGGTCAATATGGTCAAGCCCTCTAGGATCAACTTGTAATAGCTCAAGCGCTTGCTTAGCAAGTCCCTCCGTTATCATACCATCTCCAAGCACCTGTGCATAATCTCGTACTCGTTTTAGCAGACGGTTAGCAATACGAGGTGTACCACGTGAGCGCGTTGCCATTTCAAGTGCTGCTATTTGTTCAATATCAACATCAAATAAATGCGCACTACGTACAACAATTTCTGCAAGTGAAGTATTATCATAATACTCCAATCTTAATAATACGCCAAAGCGATCCCTTAAAGGTGCTGATAGTGCACCTGCTCTTGTTGTTGCACCCACAAGTGTAAATGGCGGTAAATCAAGTCGTACAGAGCGCGCTTCAGGGCCTTTACCAACGACAATATCTAAACAAAAATCCTCCATGGCAGGATAAAGCACCTCTTCAATTGCACGAGGCAGGCGATGTATTTCATCAATAAATAGCACATCCCCTGGCTCCAGTGAGCTTAAAATAGCTGCTAAATCGCCAGGACGTTCGATTGCAGGGCCGCTAGTCATGCGCACATTGACATTCATTTCATTAGCAATGACAGCAGCTAATGTAGTTTTCCCAAGTCCGGGTGGTCCATATAACAGCACATGATCTAAACTTTCCTGACGAAGCTTTGCCGCTTCAATGAAAATTTGTAAATTCTCCTTTACCTTATGTTGACCAATATATTGTGCTAATCTTTGTGGGCGTAAAGATAATTCAAAATGTTCATCATAGCTACCTGCCTCACTAGCCATCATACGTTCAGACATGTACTTTCCCCCCTTTCACTATTTTAACTTTAATAGCAATTGTAAAGCTTGTTTCATAAATGCATCTGTTGTTTCAAGCTTGTCGTTATCTTCGAGCTGTGGACGTATTTTTTCTAGTTCTTTTTCAGAATAACCTAGTGCCATTAAGGCAAGAATAGCTTCTTCAAGCTCATGTTTATATGGATTCACACCAAATAATGGTAGCTCATCTTCTGTACTTGGTAGTTCAATAGTATCTAACAATCCGCCAAGTTTACCTTTTAAATCTAGAATCATTTGACGTGCCGTCTTCTTACCCACACCAGGAAACTTTACTAAAAACGATTCATCCTCTCGTTCAATGGCACTGATAACCTGTTGTGGATTCCCAGTAGCTAAAATAGCAAGCGCACCCTTTGGTCCAATCCCTGACACTAAAATAAGTTTACGAAACAACTCTCGTTGGTCTAAATTCGGAAAGCCATATAACACTTGTGCGTCCTCGCGTACATGTAAATGTACATATATTTGTTGTTCGAGTGCTGATGTCCTGAACGCAAATGGATTAGGTGTATTCAACTGCCAGCCTATCCCTTGTTGTTCAAGGACGATATACTCAGGAGTTATACGCTTTATTTGTCCTTTTAAATAATCATACATTCTATAATCCCTCACAATCATCGTCTTCGATTATAGCATATTGCGAACGAATGCTCGACTATAACAAATGCGCTAAAGCGCTGGAGAGCTCGAAGCAAAAGTAAACGATCCACCACTTTTGCCCGAGGAATCGAAGCGACCTCGAGGATGTAGCGCTTTATCCTAGACGAAAACTATGCTCTTGGTTATACACAGTTAAAAATCTATAATTTCCTTATCATTAAGAAATAGTACAAGTAGTCGTTCACAGACAAAAATGACCGCCGAAAGACGGTCATTTCTTTATCATTTTATCAATATCGTACCACAGTTTTGGCCAATATGTGAGAGCTCGTTTTGTAAATGGCACTAAATAATCTAAAAATACCAGCTGCTGATCTAATGGTAAATCTACTGCAAAAAGCCATTCACGTAATAGCTCATTTGGATATTTTAAACGATGAAGCTTTTTTTTATCTAATCGTTTCATCTCTGGTAGCTCTGCAAATATTTTACCAAGGTCATAATTTACAGCTGGCAGTACACGATGCAACCATAAAATATATTCATCATCCGCTTCTCCAAGGTGTGCCAGATCAAAATCGATTAAACGTAATTCGCCATCTGAGCACCATAAAAAATTATGATGTACGACATCTCCATGTAAAAGCGTTATTTCTTTTTCAGGTACATCTTCCTGCGCGATTAACTGTAATGATTTCTCACTATAATGTAAAATTTGATCGATTTCTTCTTTTGTTAAAAATGGCCGAAACTCTTTCCGTCTGCTTTTAAAACGCATAAAACGCATTTGCCATTTTAAAAGCTGTGAATAGGTGTGCAAGCCTGGCACACGTTGCCAAGCAATTTTTTTATGTGTATCATGTAACATATTTAATAACTTCAGTGATTCTTTCCGATCTGTTTTACGAGCAAAATTAGCACCATGACTTCCCTCTTGCCAATCTTGCACGATTAAATACTCGTCATCACTTTTCATTAAAGGCAAAATCAACGAGGGTTCTAGATATCCAAGCTGTCGATGAATAGCCCTTACCTTTTCTGCTATTTCTATCTGCTTTGCCCGTTTCACAAAATAATTATTGGATTGATATTTATACTTCCAAATATTCGGCTTTACTTCTTCAATGATATACGCTTTTTTACCATCGATAAGGCGTCATCCCGCCTGGGAAAAAGTGCGGTGACATCCACGGTCCTACTGACGAATATGGCATTGGGCAATGTGATGGACATGGCGGTGGGCATAGTGGCGGACATGGTGGTTGACAGAAACATGGGTCCATGTGCCAATTTGGCATCATGGCTGGCTGAGCATGACAACCACAAGGCTGTTCCATTTCCGGCATAGCTTCAAATTCTGGTTTCATAGGGAAGAATGGAGATGTACTAGATTCTAAGAAATCCCCTACCCCAGCAACTTTTTCGCATCCCATTCCACATGATGGTTGCTCTGGCATTGTATACGGCTCCATTGGCATTGGCATCTGCATCGGCATTGGCCAATACATATGATGATGCACTGGCTGATGACAGCTTGCACAATGTGGTACTGCTGGCATTTGTGGCATGATAAAAATCGGTTGCGGCATTGGCATTGGTGCTGGCGTCGGTTGGGCTACTGGTTGTGGTGGTGGTTGAATTTGAATTGGTGATACAGTCTGCTCTACACTTGGCATGACAACTTGTTGATTCCAGCTAAGCTCAACTGGCACTTGAGGCATCGGCATCGGCATCGGATAAGGAATTGGAATCATCTGTGGTTCAGGCATTGGTGGTGGTGGTGCAATAATTGGTGGTGGCATTGGTCGTTGTACTTCTTTTTCTTTAAAATGCTTTGTAGGTGACTCCTTATGCATATGTTCTTTGTGCATATGTTCCTTATGCCCCTCTTTATGTGATTCCCTATGCCCCCCCTCTCTATGTCCATCTCTATGCATTCCACGATCTGTTTCTCGATGATGTTCTCTATGTGGTTCTTTGTTTATTTTTTCAGGTAGGATAATTTCCATGCCCGGTACAATATAGTCTGGGTTAGCGAGATGGGCATTAAGCCGCTTCAAATCTTCAAATGAAACTCCGTACTCTTTAGCAATCTTCCACAACGTGTCTCCCTTTTGGACAATATGAATACGCAATTTTTTCCTCCCTTCCTCTCTTCGTATCATATGTTCAATGTTCCATTTGGATACAAAAAATTCACCCATGTTAGAAAGGCTTCATGGTACACTAGTTTTTAAGGAAAACTGCTTCCTTTATTACAAGCAGAGGTGATCTCTTATGAAAAAAATGTTAGGCGAAGAACGCCGACTGCAACTTCTAGCACAACTAAAAAACAGCACAGCACCTATCACAGGGACGGACCTAGCTAAATTCGCTAATGTTTCTAGACAAGTCATTGTCAATGATATGACATTATTAAAAGCTAGGAATGAGCCTATTATTGCTACTAGTCAAGGATATCTTTATATGCATCAGGAACAAATACAGCAGACCGTCGAACGGACAATTCCTTGCTTCCATACAGCAGAGAATGCAGAAGATGAACTAATAACAATAGTTGATTGCGGTGGTACAGTAAAAAATGTTATTGTTGAACATCCTATTTATGGAGAAATTACTGCATCCATTATGGTCTCTAACCGTCATGAGGTAAAAAAATTTATTCAACGTGTCAACGAAACACAAGCAAGTTATTTATCCGAACTAACAGATGGTACGCACCTTCATGTTATTTCCGCACCTTCTGTTGAAATTTTAGATTTAATTGAGCGTACTTTACAAAAAAAAGGCTATTTAGTTGTCGATCAATAAGTCAACAATTTTCCCTTCCATAATGTATAAAATCAAATAATCGATTCAAAGCTGCTAGCCTTCACAGAGACTAGCAGCTTTCTATTTAAATGAATTTATATGATTTACTACAGGTTTATTAATTAACCATTTTTATACATTCTAATTAATTCGAAAGGCTGATTTCCGCTACGGGCTACTCGCTTTGTTGCTGAAGTTCTACTTTCCCACAGATAAAACATTTGTCGCTGACGCTTCGCTTTCCCGCGGGAGTCGAGTAGCCCTACGCTACAATCAGTTAAAATGGGGATATATTAGCAAAATAGCAACAAAAAAAATCCTTATATATCGCTCAAATATAATCCTATTTTTTCTCTATCGACAACCTGATAATATTATTACTTATTTTTTTGAAGCTTATTTCATTAGTTACATAATCATATGGAAAATACTATTGCAATTTCAAAAAAAGAGCTATCCACATTAATTGGATAGCACATGTTGTTGAAAACTATATGTCAATGCATTTCAAAAATGAATGCTATAGTACTTAATCAAACGGAATAAACGTATAACAGTGACACGACTGTAAGACTGCTGTTACTGTATTCTCGACTACGCTTTCGCACAATAAACTTTGCAGAAGTTTGTTGTATGTTTTAAGTGACATGCTAGAATATACATGCTTATGAAATGGTTGATTGGAGTGGAGACTGAGCGACTCCTTGGGGATTAGCGTCACAGATGAGACCCTGCAGCGAGCCTTGCGAGTGAAGCGGGTAGAGGAACGAAGGCTAAAAGCTTCACGTCCTGTGATAACGCCTTCGTGACCAACATCCTGTTGCCCCGACGCCCCCAGGAAAGCGCTCAGTCGGAACGGAAATCAACCCCTCGTTTTGCAGAAGAGCCATACTTTATCTAGCTTTCATCCACATAAATTGGATAGCTTCATAGTTAAAGAAATCTTTTTCGTTGTGAAGGTGTTGGCAATAAACAACTTTCTTTTCGTCCAAAAAGACGATATCTATTTTTAGCAAATAGTCGGTACATTATATTTCGTATAAATGGTGGAATAAGAATGAAAACATAGCAAACAGGCCAAAAACTATTTAATCTCCTACAAATTTTAAGTGCTGCAGTAGATTCAAAATAGACCTTCCCATGCTCAATTAATATGACACTATCTATATTTTCTGGTATTTCGTATTGAGCACGTAACGCCTGCCCTGCATCACTCTGGATGGATGCAAATTGAAAATATGCTGCATGATCATATTTGATAATAAATTGCACACTGCTATCACAAAAATTGCATACTCCGTCAAATAAAATAATGCCGCCCATACAATTTCCTCCTAGCGAAGACAACATTGATTACTCGTCTGATGTTCGATAAGTAAAGTATGTACCAAGTGACTTCACTTTGCAACCAAGTGCAGCTAGTTCTTCCATAGCCCCACGCATCATAGGCTCCTTTTCATCTGCTAAAACATCAATCATAAAGAAATAATCGCCTAAGCCCGTTTTTAATGGGCGTGATTCGATTTTACTTAAATTTAGTTGTCGCCATGCGAAAACTGATAATACTTGATGTAACGCCCCTGAACGATCTATTGGTAATGTAATCATGAAAGTTGTCTTTGCCTGTCCATCTGATAATTCTTGGGGTAATCGTTTATTTTGCTTAGATAATACGAAGAAGCGTGTATGGTTAAAATGGAAATCATGAATATTAGATTGAACGATTTCTAAGCCATATTTTTCTGCTGCCGCTGCATTTCCTACTGCGGCAATGCACTCTTTAGGATTTTCGGATACAAATATTGCCGCTGCTGCCGTTGATGTCGTTTGATGTAACGGAGCATGGCTGAAACGATAAAATAAATATTTATGACATTGGGCTAGAGCATGTGGATGTGAATAAACTCCTATGATTGATTCCCAGTTGTCCTTCTGCGCTTTATTGACCATTAAATGCTGCTGTATTTTTAACTGAAGCTCACCTGTAACATATAAGGTCGCCTCATGAAATAAATAATCAAGCGTTAACGATACCGATCCTTCTAAAGCATTTTCCAGTGGTACAACTGCTAAATCTACCTTTCCCTTTGCTACCGCCTCAATACATTCTGGAATTGTAGAACAAGGGACAAGCCACTCATTCGGAAAAGTTGCCTTTGTTGCTAAGTATGTAAATGATGCCTCAGGTCCTAAATATCCTATTCGTTTTTCCCATTGTTGCTCTGTCATTACATTTCCTCCTGTTCATGGTTTTATTTAATTGGCTCACCACCAAAACGTATGGTTGATTTCCGTTCCGACTGGGCGCTTTGTTGTTGTTGCTGCTGTCGCTTCACTTTCGCACAGATAAAACATTTGCTGCTGTCGCTTCGCTTTCGCGCAGTTAAAACATTTGTTGTTGCTGTCGCTTCGCTTTCGCACAGATAAAACATTTGTTGCTGTCGCTTCGCTTTCGCACAAAGCAGAGCTTCCTGGGGGCGTCCTGCCTTAACGAAGATCAACTTATATAAATGACATACGTTTTAACAAATGTCATCCCTAACTTTTAGCGACAAGCCTCTTTAATTTCACTAATGTAAAAATTCGGAATTTTTAATTCCTGAAAAACTCCTTTTATTCTACATCAAATATTAGGTAAGGCATAATATGAAGCTTCCCAAACGCTCCGGAGCCTCTATGGTCTATCCATTACTCTTCCTATGAATTTTCTCTATCGATATAGAATAAGGAGCTGTCCCATGACGTGATCATTACATCACATGGGACTGCTCCTTTTGAGCTTATTTACATTTTGTCAAAAATTCAAACATGCTGTCAGTCATTACAATGCACCCGAACTAATTACTTCCGCTGACTCTACAAAATCTAACCGTTTAAGTTGCTGTATTAAATCATCAAGTTCACATGTCATACTAGTGACATCTAGCGACAACGTAACATTAGCACGTCCTTGAATCGGTATCGTTTGATGGATAGTCAGCACATTGCAATGCGTAATTGTCACTGTTTCTAAAAGCTTTGCAAGTGTTCCTTTGCGGTCCTGAAGCTGTACAAAGACTGTTAAAATGCGTTCCTGCACAATTGAGTGAAAAGGAAATACAGCATCACGATATTTGTAAAACGCACTACGCGATAAATCCACCTGCTTTACCGCATCCCAAATGGAAGTTACCGTACCACTTGAAAGTAAGTGTTTCGCCTCCAAAGTTTTTTGCATAGCATCCGTTAAAACATCTTCACGAACTAAATAATATCGCTGATTCGCAACATTCTTCATACGCTTCCCCCTAAAACCTATTCTTAGTCGACAAATTCAAATTCGAATTCCAATAAGCGTACAATATCTCCATTTTGAGCACCACGTTCACGTAATGCTTCATCGACGCCCATACCACGTAATTGACGTGCAAAACGACGTACACCGTCCTCGCGGCTGAAGTCTGTCATTTTGAAGATACGCTCAATCGCATATCCACCAAGAATGAATGTACCATCAGGATCACGAGAGATTTCGATTGAATCTGCTTCAGATTGGTGTTTGTAAAGTACCGTTGCATCTGATTCTTCATCTAGATCGTCGAATAATGGGAATTCAGGAGTCACTTCCAGTAAGTCGGCAATTTCAAATAATACCGGCTTTAAACCTTGGCGAGAAACCGCTGATACTGGGAAGATTTTCGCATCTTCGCCCACTTTTTCACGGAAAATTTCTAAGTTTTCCTCTGCATCTGGCATGTCCATTTTATTTGCCACAATAATTTGTGGACGTTCTGTTAAACGAAGATTATATTGTTTTAGCTCATCATTGATTGTTAAGTAATCTTCATAAGGATCGCGCCCTTCCATACCCGACATATCAATTACATGTACGATAACACGTGTACGTTCAATATGACGGAGGAATTGGTGACCTAGACCAACACCTTCGTGCGCACCTTCGATTAAACCTGGTAAATCGGCCATTGCAAAGCTACGATGATCATCCGTTTCAACCATTCCTAAGTTCGGTACGATTGTAGTGAAATGATAAGCACCTATTTTTGGCTTTGCCGCAGAAACAACAGATAATAATGTTGATTTACCTACACTTGGGAAGCCAACTAATCCTACATCTGCTAGTACTTTCAACTCTAATATAACATTTAATTCTTGTCCTGGCTCACCTTTTTCTGAAAGTTCTGGAGCAGGATTGGCTGGTGTTGCAAAGCGGGAATTCCCGCGGCCACCGCGACCAGCTTTTGCGATAATCGCTTGTTGACCATGCTCGACTAGATCCGCAATAACAACGCCTGTTTCTTCGTTCATTACAACTGTGCCCGGTGGTACTTTAACGATTAAATCATCTGCACGTCTACCATGCATCCCTTTACTCATACCATGTTCACCACGGTCAGCCTTGAAGTGGCGTTTGTAGCGGAAATCCATTAACGTTCGCAGACCTTCTTCAACTTGAAAGACAACATTCCCACCGTGACCACCATCGCCACCAGCTGGACCACCATTCGGTACAAATTTTTCACGACGGAAGGCTACCATTCCATCCCCACCGTCGCCACCTTTTACATAAATCTTGACGTGATCGACAAACATTTAATTCACTCCCTGCTTGCACTCAATACATATATCCAAGACGTATTTGTCTCTTCCACTGTTTGAATGTCTAATTGTTTCAAACCTTTTTCGGTGAATGCATCAGCACTCCATAGCCCATTTAACGTGAATGTCACGGCAAATGTATGATCGTCAACACGTACATCGAGCACTAAGCTCTGCTCTGTAAATGGATCTAATGTATCATAAACATGCATAACTGTTTTGTTTAAGTAATCTACAACTTCCGAATCAATAGTATTTGTGACAGGCTTTTTTATATCATTGCTTAGCTTCATTGGTAATGAAGGGTAGCGCCAGCCTGCTGTTTGCAGCCATTCTATTGTTTGGGGTAATTGTAGACGATTAAGGATAGAAAATACTTGTAATTGCTCTGAATACTCTTTAATAAGTTTTTTTGATTCATCAATTCTACCTAAATCTAGATTCATGCGAATAAGCTGAAGCTGATTCACATAATCATGATTTGCAAAACGTATTACTTCACTAATGGTTAGTGATTGATTGTTCATCCCATTCACTCCAATAAAGTTATCCTTACTAGTATAACAAGTTTTGCTGTATTTTTCCCTTAAATCTTCATTGAAATTTAGCCAAAAAAAGGACTGCAATAAATGCAGTCCTCCGCTTTATGTTATCTTATAAAAGATTAAGCTTCTTGTGTTGCTGGGTATACAGATACTTGTTTGCGATCGCGACCTAAACGTTCAAATTTTACAACGCCGTCAACTTTAGCAAATAGTGTATCGTCACCACCACGACCTACGTTTGTACCTGGGTAAATTTTTGTACCGCGTTGACGGTAAAGAATTGAACCACCAGTTACGAATTGGCCATCAGCACGTTTAGCACCAAGTCGTTTAGACTCAGAGTCACGTCCGTTTTTAGTAGAACCTACACCTTTTTTAGATGCGAAAAATTGTAAGTCTAAAGTTAATAATAATTTCATTGTGTTCCACCTCCTACTTGGTTGTAGTTGATTTGGATATATTGTCCATAATTTTGCACCATAGAATACACTTGGGCTGTCATTACTTGGACAATTAACTGTAGTTTTGCATCAATCTCAGGCTCTAAATCTGATGGTAAGACTACCTTAAGATAGCCTCCACCTTCAGCAGCTTGTTCGACTTCTGGCTGTATTTGTAATAGTGCATAAATAGCATTCACCGTACCTATGGCAATGGTAGATGCTCCTGCACATACTAAATCCTTACCAGATTCATCGTATTCCGCATGTCCTGAAAATTCAAATGCTGACACATGTCTATTTTCATTGTGATGAATCGTAACTTGTATCATTCGCTACACCTCATAATTAAGCGTTGATAGCTTCAACAACTAATTTTGTGTAAGGTTGACGGTGACCTTGTTTACGACGGTAGTTCTTTTTAGCTTTCAATTTGAAAACAACGATTTTTTTCGCACGGCCTTCTTTCACAACTTTCGCTGTTACAGTAGCGCCTTCTACGAACGGAGCTCCAACTTTAACGTTTTCGCCACCTACGAATAAAACTTTATCAAAAGTTACAACCTCGTCAGCTTCTACACCTAATTTTTCAACATAGATTTCTTGACCAGCTTCTACTTTGATTTGTTTACCACCAGTTTCAATAATTGCGTACATTTTACTGCACCTCCTCATAGACTCAGACTCGCCTGTTTATAAAGGTGATCATACGATACTTTAACCTTTCCAGAGCGGTTGTAGTAGCACAGGTGCTACAAACAATAACATTAAAATATTACCACGTGATTTCTATCATGTCAATCTTTTCATTACATATTTCTCAAATGCTAAACGATACTTTCGATAATTCCATTCCTTTAACACTTGAAGCCATATAAATAAACATAAAATTGCTATAAAAATAGATTGTGGGAGGTAACATAAAGTTATCATGAATAGTATAAATGCAATTATAAGAGAAAGCCAGTAGTAATATTCAAACGCACGAACACTTGGATTGAATAGATATAGGCACGCTAAAAATATTCTGCCACCGTCCAACGGGATAATCGGTATAACATTGATTGCTAGTAACACAAGTTGCACATTAATAAGCTTGGTCGCAAGCAGCTCTGGCATAAAAAAAGCGAGGCCAATCCCTAATATTGTAGCGATTGGTCCTCCTAAGGCAATCCAAAGGAGTGACGTTGCTGGCACAGCCGCTGGATTTTCAAATTCTATTTCCCCTCCGTAAGGTGTAATAACGCATGATTTTACGCTAACGCCACAAAGCATCGCCATTAACAAATGACCTGCTTCATGCCATAATAACGAAGTTAAAATAATAGCGTAATAAGCAATTTGACCGGTGAAAATCATTAAAAATACGAGAGGGATACATAGAAGATGCAGTTTAATTTTCATTGGACTCCGCTGTTTCAAGCCACTGTACAATCTGCTCCAAATTATATTGTGCCTTGTCTTTCTCAATTGAGATATAGAGTTGCCCCGTCTCTTTCATGCCGATTAAATCGTTTGCCTGCACTGTTGTGTATGGAAGTTGTGCTAAACTATCTAGCATACCATAGGATACAGTTGTACCATCGTCATAGCTGATTGTCATTGTTTTACCAGTATATTTTGTATGACCAGTAAAAACGACAAGACCATTCTTTCCAGCATAAACTGGTAAGCCCATGTCATATTGCAATAAAAAGCCTTCCTTAAAAACTTCCGCATTGGCAAATGTTAATAATTCAGTTTGTCCAACATCACTCGATACTAAAATTGTTGCATCATCTTTATTTAGCCAGCTTTGTCCGAGCTCGCTTAAATAAGTCAAATCAGCTGATGTTGTAACAAGTTTTCGCACCGGTGTTTCCAATACACCTTGATCCTCTAAACGAATGACTAGCATAGTTGCAGCCACGAGCAATATCGCGACCAACCATTTCCATTTTTTAAACAAGCCCTCATCCTTTTTTCACACTATATGAGCTTGCATGTCCATTCATGCACAAAGAAAAAACCTCCTCGTACAAATGCACGAAAAGGTTGATGATTATTTTGAAAATAACGCTTTTAGTTTTGAAAATACACCTTTATGTTCATCTTCAATGGCCATAAGTGGTACAGACTCTCCAAGTATTCTTCGAGCAATATTACGGTAGCCAAGAGATGCTTTATTTGCAGGGTCCATTACTACCGGTTCACCTTTATTGGACGACGAAATAACTCCTTCATTATCTACAATGATTCCTAATAAATCTATAGACAAATGCGTTGTAATTTCATTCACATCCAAAGTATCACCGCTTTTCATCATATGCTGGCGAATACGGTTAATAATTAGTTTAGGTGCCGTAATTTCTTCCTGTTCAAGTAAGCCAATAATTCGATCTGCATCACGCACAGCAGAAATCTCTGGCGTTGTTACTACAATTGCATGATCAGCACCAGCAACCGCATTGCGATAGCCTTGTTCAATTCCCGCTGGACAATCTATTAAAACATAATCATAATCTCTTTTTAATTCTTCTACTAAGCTCTTCATTTGCTCAGGCTTAACAGCATTTTTATCTGTCGTTTGAGCAGCAGGTAATAAAAATAGTTTTTCATCTACACGTTTATCTTTTATTAGCGCTTGATGAATCTTACAGCGCCCTTCAACAACATCTACTAAGTCATAAATAATTCGATTCTCAAGACCTAAAATCACGTCCAAATTACGTAAGCCAATATCTGTATCTACTAAACATACTTTTTTACCTTGTAGAGCCAATGCAGTCCCAAGGTTAGCCGTTGTCGTCGTTTTTCCGACGCCGCCTTTACCTGAAGTTATGACGATCGCTTCTCCCACACTAGCTTCCTCCTTTAGACACATTTAACAATGGTCGAATATTTTTTAACGCGTGAATTTGATCGTACGTAATGCGCCCATCATAGCCAATAAATGCACAAGTCATCTCTTCTTGATTAATCGTTTTTACATGTTCGTCTGACATTGCCTGAACCTGATCAGCAATCATGATATGTGTGGCTTCGAAACAAGATGCTGCAATGATTGCTTCCTTATTACCATGAACACCAGCATGTGCAATTCCTTTAAGTTTACCTAGGACATACACATTGCCAGCTGCTTCTACACGTCCATTCGGATTGACATTCCCTACGATAATTATATCGCCTGGCGAACGTAGAACTTGACCCGATCTGACCACACCTAAATATGTATCTTGTTGACTTTCAATCCTTTTCTGGTTGCTCTCATGGACAGTCAGTACTTCACTTTGCACCTTTGAAACGATTAGTTGCTCTGTTTCCTGAACAATTTTAATAAGCTCTTTGATTTGTTCATCAGAACAGTATCGATAGCCCAAATATAATTGTACATCTACTTTACTATCGATACCGCTCTCTGAAACTTTCTTTTTAAGCTCTTCTACTAAATCGACATACGCACATTGATCGTCTAAATGAAGAACAAATCCATCCTTTGTTCCCTTCATATTAACTAACTGTTTTTTCATGAATGCCTCACCCCACGTTGCTCTTTATTAAGAAACTTCACGTGCTCTCTGTAAGACACGCGCATTAATCAGATACTTGAAGGCCCAACCAAGAATCATTAAAAATAGTGCATTAGCAATGATCGTTGGCAGTAGTCGTGAACGTAAGAAATCCGAAAATGGAATCGTTGTAAAGTCGATAAGATAGAAGAATTGATAAAGTATAAATTCTAAAATTGCTACTAACACAACTGAAATCGTCGTTGTCACAACTAAGTGCTGATGAATAACTTTCACAATTGACCCTGCTAAAAAACATACTAGCGGAAACAGTACTGAATATAATCCAATAATATCAATGTAAAACACATCATACAAGACACCAAAAAAAAGTCCATACATTACCGCTCGTTGACGGCTGTAATAGATGGATATAAATATTAAATATAAGATTAAAAATCTAGGGACCAAATAATAGATATGCCCTTTTACTTCAATCGGTGAAAGCATAGCAAACTCTGGTTCTAGTAAAAATAGTAAAACTGCCACAGAGGGAATAAGAAATCGAATCATTATTCAACCTCCTCGTTACCCTGTTGTGGATGTGTTAAATCTCCGTTCGATGAATTACCATCAGATCCATCTATCACCGTAGAGGAACGTTTAGCAATAACAACATAATCTAAAATTGAAAAATCAGCAGATGGTTCTACATAAGCCATTTTCGTTAAACCATAATCATCTGTACTTACTTCAGTTATTTCTCCGATTGGCACATTTTTTGGGAAAACACCGCCAAGTCCCGATGAAACTACTTGTTGACCTTTTTTAACTGTTAAATCAGAATCGATTCGCTTCATGATGAGTTTATTACGCTCTTTATCATAGCCCTCGATTAAACCGTATGCTTGTTTATCTCCTGGAACCATCGCAGAAACACGATAATTTGGATTATTTGTATATAAAAGCTCTACCTCAGAGGTAAAAGGCGTCACTAAAGTAACTTTACCGATTAAACCTTTCGCTGTCATAACTGCCATATTTTTTTCTACACCGTGTGAAGATCCTTTATCTAAAATAATTTTTTCTTCCCACTGGTCAGGGTTTCTAGCAATAACTGTGGCATGAATCGGATCATATGCTTTTAAGCTTTCCGATTTGTCCATAAGCTCTTGAAACTTTTTAATATCAGATTTCAAATCCGATGCCTCAGCTTGTACAGCAACAAATTCATCTAAGCGTGCTTTTAAACGTTTATTTTCTTCGTACGTGTTTAAGAGGGAATCAATACTATCAAAAACACCCGCAATATAATTCGCCGGCTTCGCAACAATAGATTGTGCGACGCCGACAGTGTCTTTAATAATTTGCTCTGGTAAAGTTGCATTCGTCCGCTCACGTAATGAGAAGCTAATCAATGCCACAAGAAAAACCATGCCCACAAGCAGCAAAATTAATTTCTTATTGAAAAAAAAGTGTGGCATTGCCTAAACCTCCTTACCCTTTAACTTGTTGTTGACGAATTAAGTCAATATGTTCTAGAGCTTTACCTGTACCAATAGCAACACAGTCTAGTGGATCTTCTGCGATAAATACTGGCATATTCGTTTCTTGGCTAATAACTTTGTCTAAGTTTGTTAATAGCGCACCGCCACCTGTTAGAACAATTCCGCGTTCCATTACGTCTGCAGATAATTCAGGAGGTGTTTGCTCAAGCGTTTTTCGAACTCCATCAATAATAGATGCTACCGCTTCACGTAAAGATTCAGAAATTTCCTGTGATGAAATTTCAATCGTTTTCGGTAAACCTGTTAAAAGGTCGCGTCCTCTAATTTCCATTTTTTCTTCTGGACCTTCAGCCAACGCTGTACCAATTTCCATTTTCACTGCTTCCGCAGTACGTTCACCGATTGTTAAGTTATATGTTTTACGAATATACGAAATGATGGATTGGTCCATTGCATCCCCGCCGACACGCACGGATTCACTTGTTACAATACCACCTAATGAAATAACCGCTACCTCCGTTGTACCACCACCGATATCAACGACCATTGACCCTGTTGGATCCCATACTGGTAAGTTTGAACCGATTGCTGCTGCAAATGGCTCTTCAATTGTAAATGCTTCTTTAGCACCTGCTTGGCGAGCAGCATCAATAACCGCACGTTGTTCAACCGATGTAATACCGTATGGCACACAAATCATAACATTCGGCTTTTTCCAATTACCACCAGAATTTTTGCAAGCTTCTTTTAAATAGTATTCTATCATTGCTGTAGTAATATCAAAATCAGCAATAACGCCATCTTTCATAGGACGGATTGCTACGATTGAGCCAGGTGTACGACCAATCATATTTTTTGCATCGTTACCTACTGCAACGATATCTCCAGTTTTTGTATTTTTCGCTACGACTGAAGGTTCGCGTAAAACGATTCCCTTCCCTTTAATAAACACTAATGTATTCGCTGTGCCAAGGTCAATCCCGACATCTTTACTTCCTAATCCAAACAATTTGTGTACTCCCTTTCTATTTAAGCCATACTTTCGTTGACATCAACTTACACCCCGGCGCGTTTACACCCCGAGGTTTTATCTTCATTCACTCGGTGATAGACACCTACTGAAAAAAACTACACACTCAATTATCTCACACCTGTTGGAATGAGAGTCTTTTTCTGAATAAAAATAAAATCATACCGTTCATTATAACGGAAAAACGCAAGAATTTGTAGTGCCACATACCTCATCTCGCTGAAAAGATACTATTTTAATTCCCTCCCAAACAAAAACAGTACGTATAGATTAGCATATAATTTTTATTCTTGTAAGACAACGTGTAATAGGCTACCAATTTTTGTGAATATTATAGACATTTCTACGAATACAATAACGTTTTCTATAAGAAAAGGTTCGTTTTCTTTATTAGCTTTTCGCAAAAAAATACAAAAATTTTTTTTATAAAATAATAAAACGATTTGATTTTTGAGGCAGAAAACATCCGCTTCGCTCCAGGGTCTCGGGCCAACAGGATATTTTATGCGCGAAAGCGTAGTGCTAACGTAGCGACAGCAACGTGTTTTTATCTGTGCGAAAGCGAAGCGACAGCAACACAGCACGATGTTGGTCACGAAGGCGTTATCACAGGATGTGATGCTATTAGACTTCGTTCTTCGATTGTCATCCCCAAGGAGTCGCCCAGTGTAAGAAGATCAACTTATTTACATAGTAGTCGTTTTAATAAAATCTTCTACAACTTTTGGTGATGAACCTGATACTTCAACAAACTCTAAAAATCCCCACAAAAAAACTCTGCAAAATATATTGCAGAGATCCATTATGCCTCGGCATAATTGCGTCCGGAATCGGCTTTGTGCTCAGGCCTGCACGATGCAGGTCAGTTAGCCGTTATCGCATGGATGCGATAATTTTAGGCTAACATCCCCTAAGAACTCATTTCCGATTCCGTGACATCCGCCGGAGGCTTTAATTTCATTCAGCGGATGTTTGGCATCCGCTGAATGAAATTAAAAATATCCTTTTTCTTTCAAACTAATAAACTGATGATCACCGATGATGAGATGATCGATTAAATCAATGCCAATAATATAACCAGCCTCTATAATTCTTCTCGTCACTTCAATATCCTCATCACTAGGTGTTGGTACGCCACTAGGATGATTGTGTGCACAAATTATAGAAGCCGCAGATCTCTTTACAGCCTCGCGAAAAATCTCGCGAGGATGGACAATCGAAGCATTTAGACTGCCTATAAAAATTGTCTTTCTATGAATAATTTGATTTTTCACATTCAAAAAAAGAACGACGAAATGCTCCTGATTCAGTGAGGTCATATCAGGCATTAAATAGGTAGCGGCATCTTGTGGGGAACGAATCGTATATTTTTCATCGCTATGTTTCTGCGCAAGACGTCTACCGAGTTCAATTGCAGCTAATAACTGAATGGCTTTAACCTCACCAATCCCTCTAATAGCAACCATTTCTTCTATTGTTGCATGTTTCAAATGATGTAAACGCTCAAAAACGTTAAGTACGCGATTTGCCAGTACTAGGACAGACTCTTCTTTAGTGCCTGTCCTTAGTAAAATAGCCAGTAGCTCCTGATTCGATAAACTCATAGCTCCTTGTCTACGTAGTCTTTCACGAGGGCGATCTTCTATATGAACGTCTCGTATCATCGTCCCTTGTAAAACATCATTCGTCAAAAAAGCCTCACTCCTTCGCAAATTGGATAATATTGCGTGCTACCAATTGCGTAAACAACGCTGCAAGTGGTAAACCGACAACATTGTTATAATCTCCTTCAATTCGTTTCACTAGGAGGGTTCCAGCAGTTTGAATGCCATAACCGCCTGCTTTATCAAATGGATCTCCTGAATCTACGTATGCTTCGATGAGATCCTGCGATAACTGATGAAAGACAACATTTGTCTCTTCCACAAATGTTGTTTCATGACCGTCAGGCTCAATAATGGCAATAGCTGTCATGACCGCATGACACTTACCTGATAAGCGCAATAAGTGAGAAATTGCCTCCTCACGATTTTTTGGTTTATGGAGTAGCTCATCATCATAAACAACAATCGTATCCGCTCCAATAATCGTTGCATCTGGAGCTTTTTTTGCTACATCACGTGTTTTTAATAGAGCTACGCCTTTTACATAATCTTGCATTGTAGTTGCCTGAACGCTTGTCTCTTCTACTTCACTAGTTATTATGTCGAACGGAAGGGATAGCATAGTTAATAATTCCTTTCGTCGTGGTGAAGCAGAAGCAAGCACTATCTTGTGATTTGTTTTAAACATTGTCTGACCATTCCTCCTTATTAGTTATCATAACGGAGAATTTGGCATTTGAAAATTTTCTAAAAATCAAGATAATGCTTATTTCACTATCTTTTATGCTTAAAATTTCACCTGAAGACAAGCATTTTTCGATTTGTAATGGGCCAAAACTTGTAATCGAATGATGCTGGTATCGCTTGAAATAGACGAGGCTGCTGCTCCAATAGATTGCCAATCAGCAGGTA
The DNA here is from genome assembly GCF_056322905.1 of Lysinibacillus sp. G1-3. Lineage (NCBI taxonomy): Bacteria > Bacillati > Bacillota > Bacilli > Caryophanales > Bacillaceae > Lysinibacillus > Lysinibacillus sp. G1-3. Next base: position 157,328 of record NZ_JBWHYQ010000005.1, on the reverse strand, counting down.
GCGTAGAATCTTTGGAATTATCCTTAAAATTTAATTTTGTTGCATTTTTGTCAGTTAGCACAGACGGAAGCTCTGCAAGCGTTGCCTCCTTACAACTGTCGCCACTCAAAGTAAATGCTTTTTTAAATGTTGCAGGATCTTTTAAGAAAACAAGTTGACTTTCATCTGTTACTACACTTGTCCAAACGTGAAATTTTCCATCGACCTCGACAATGGCACTTTCTTTTAATGAAGGGTGTTCAGATACAAATGCGCTTGCACTTTCATAATTTGAATAGACCCCTGCTTGACTAGCAAAAAGCATGGGTCCGTTCGTTGCTCCTCCTGCTGTCGTAATGGTTTCCCCTTTGGTATTACTATTACTTTTATTAGCTACCTCATTACTATCATTTTTTATAGAAAATTGATTGCTTGCTTGAAGAATACCTAAAAAAATGCCTACACCAAAAAGCCCTACTACTCCTCCAATAATCATCGCTCGAAATATTTGTTTTCTCATCACTTGACTGACAATTTTCATTCAACCATCACCTCTTTCTTTAACGTATCAAAGTAAATTTAGAAAAGACCAATTTGATATATAAGTATATGTACAAAAGGATGTGTAAATGCGAATTTACTACATTTTGATTTACTAGTTATTTTTGAGGTTTTACTGCAAAATTAAATATTTTTGTAACAAAAGATTTACTAAAAAAAGATGGGTTTTTATTCTACTCTTTTGTATCGCTATCAAAGGAGCCTGCTTTTAACAAAGAAATTTCATCCAAAAAATTTGAGGATGTGCAAGGAAATAGAAAGTAGAACTAGAAATACTATTATTTACAGACAAATATTAATAATGGAGGTAATGAGGTGGAAAATTCCAAAATTATTGGACAAACAAAGACAGTAGGGTTTCAAGTAGGTGTTAGAAGGATGTTCCCGATTTCCCAAGAGGAAGCTTGGAACCTAGTTACTTCACAAGATGGATTAAACGTATGGTTAGGAGAGAGTATGTTCATTATCCTTGAACCAGGACAGAACTATATTACGAAATTAGGGTCAGGAGAAATACGCGTAGTCAAACCTTTACAACAACTTCGCCTAACTTGGCAAAAAGTAGGATGGGAAAAAGCATCAACCGTACAAGTTCGTATTATTCCGGGGGCAAGTAATAAAACTACAATTAGCTTTCATCAAGAAAAACTTTCTGATCAAAATGTACGAGAAGAAATGAAAAAATATTGGGAAAAAGTACTTACGGAACTCAAAGAGAGAATAACCAAATGAAAAAATCAGGTACTCATTTTTTAATGAGTACCTGATTTTTACTGGAAATATACTAACTCATGTTAATTGTTTTTTAATCTACTACGCACTTCCGTTAATAAATACAATGAACCCGATACAATCGTCCTTGATTTACTTGCTGACTGTCGTTTTAAAAATTGCACATAATCTTCTAAAACTGCCTTATAAGAGGCGTTGGACAGCTCAAGCATGTTGTGAGCAGCCATCGCACGGGGATTATCAAAATCAACAAAGTAAAAACAATCACTTACTTGCTCAAATAGTTGCAAAATCTCTTTTACAGCCTTATCTGCAAGAATTCCAATTACAAAAGTAATCTGCTCATCTGGGAACTCCTGCTTAATCGTTTCTATTAATTTCTCAGCACTCGCTGGATTATGCGCACCGTCTAAAACAACATAAGGCATAATTTCTTCAAAACGTCCTAAAATGGTTGCGTTTTTTACAGCTTTTTGAACAGCTTCTTCACTAACTTGTAACTCCAATGAGATTGCTACTTCGAAAAAGGCTGTAATAGCAAGTGCCATATTATTCGCCTGATGTGCTCCCTTTATAGTGCGTGTAAGCTTTGTAATACGGAGGCCATTGTCATTATGCACATAGCACTCTCCATCTTTCTCTTGTTCCACATAAAACTGATGATTTAGCTCAAAAACGGAGGCATGTTTTTTACTGGCTTCCTCGTAGACAATATTTTTCGCTTCTAACGGTAAATCGCCAATAATAACTGGTTGATACGGCTTAATAATTCCGGCTTTATGATAGGCAATACTTTCAATCGTATCTCCTAAAAAATTCGTATGCTCTAATGCGATACTCGGTATGATAGAAGCAATTGGTGTGACCACATTCGTACTATCAAGTAAGCCACCCATACCAGCTTCAATAAGGGCGATATCTACATTACTAGCAACAAAATGTAAAAATGTTGCAACTGTTAAAAGTTCAAAATCTGTTAGTTTGCCACTAAGTCCGGCTACCTGCATTTGTTGGAATACAAGGTTCATTTCAGCTTCTGAAATAGCTTGACCTTCTACTTGAATTTGGTCATGCACGTCCAAAATACAAGGAGACATAAATTTACCAACACGTAAGCCATGTTCCTTAGCAATTGATTCTAAAAAAGTAAGTGTCGAGCCTTTACCGTTAGTCCCTGCTAAATGTACGGTTTGCAATTTATTTTCTGGATTACCTACTCGTGCCAATGCTTCTTCAATCGCAGTTAGACCAGGTTTAATAACATCATCACTCTGAACATTCCATTTTTCCTTATAGCTATTCCATTTCGGGATCATCTTTGTTCCCCCTGTAGCCATTGTCGAACTTCAGCTATAAAATATAAGGAGCCTGTAATGATGATAACATCCTCATCATTTCTTTGATGTAGCATCGTTTGAACCATTTCACACCAATTCGCATTATACATTTTATTCGTATTTGTAGATAATGCAGCTAATTGATCAGCAGGCATAGCATTCGGAAGCTCGATTTGTGTAAATGCAATTGATGTAGCAATACTATCCATTAAAGCAATACTTTTCGCATGATCTTTATCTGATAATGCTGCATATATAAATCGATAGTTTTGTTGCGGATAAACCGTTTTTAGAGTTTGAATTAACGCCGCAGTTCCTTCAGAATTATGTGCGCCATCTAATATAATAGCGCCAGGTAATTGCTCAAAACGGCCTGCCCACTGAGCTTTTGCCAAAGCTTGACGGATTGATGCATCCGAAATATCAACGGCTCCATTCTCTCTTAACGTTAAAATTGCCGAAATCGCAACGCTTGCATTATTTATTTGATGCTGACCAGCCATTTTTAATGGGATAGCTTCCATCTCCACATTTGCTTTACGGTAATTAAAATGTTGCATATCAGTTCCTTGTTCAATATTATCAACCGTAAAATCCTCCCCTAAAACAAAGCATGGGGCATGACGCTTATTTGCTACCTCACGAATTACAGAAAGTGCCTCTTCACTTTTAACACCCACTACAACAGGTACACTTTCTTTAATAATTCCCGCTTTCTCAAACGCTACTTTAGCTAACGTATCTCCTAAAAACGCAGTATGTTCTAATGAAATCGTTGTAATAATTGAAATTAGAGGCGTAACGACATTCGTAGCATCTAAACGTCCACCAAGTCCCGTTTCAATCAACGCAAAATCCACTTCTTCATCCGCGAAATATTGGTACATAATAAGTGTTACCACTTCAAAAAAGCTCGGAAATTCACCTTCATAATGTGTCTCAATAATCTCAACAACTTTGTTCATATAGTGTAAAAATTGTGCATCATTAATTTGCATACCATTAATAGTCATACGTTCATTAACACACTCTAGATGAGGTGAAGTAAAGGCGCCTACTTTGTAGCCAGTAAGTTGCAACATTTCTCTTAGCGCATTCACTGTTGACCCCTTCCCATTTGAGCCTGCTAAATGGATAACACGTAGCTTGTCCTGTGGGTTATTAAGAAAAGCTAATACCTCTCGCATCAAGACGAGCGGAGCACGTTTATGATCAACTGCCTTTAACGTAAAAATAAAATCTGTACATTCTTTCATTGTTTTAAACAAAAGAAACACTCCCTCTTACTACAATTATCTCTATTTTAGTATAAGTAGCGCCTAATACACATACTTTTCGTAAAAACTTACATTTGAATGAAAGAAAAAAACAGCGGATGACGATTACCATCCGCTGTCTTAATCTTACATATTTTTTAGTTCTTCTAAACGTTTTAATACAACCGCATGTTTACTTTCGTAATCGGCTAATTTCTCACGCTCCGCATTAACTAATGCTTCCGGCGCTTTAGAAACGAATTTTTCATTCGATAACTTACCATTCACAAGCTTTACTTCTTTTGCCCATTTTTCTAATTCTTTTTCAAGACGAGCAATTTCTTCTTCTAGATTAATAAGTCCAACAAGTGGTAGGAATAGTTCAGCTCCAGTTACTACTGCTGTCATTGACTGACCAGGTGCTTCTAAGCTTTCTCCGATTGTTAGTGATTCTGGATTACAGAATTTTTCTAAATACGCTTTATTTGCCTCTAGTACTGTAACCGTTGTAGCATCCTTCGCTGAAATATATAGTGGCACTTTTTTGCTCATTGGTGTATTTACTTCCGCACGAATATTACGTACTGAACGTATAATATCCATTAGGAGCTTCATATTGTCTGCTTCCTCTGCAAAATGAAGATCCTCACGAACAGTTGGCCATGCTGCCACTGTAATTGATTCACCTTCATGAGGTAAGTGCTGCCAGATTTCTTCTGTAATGAATGGCATGAATGGATGTAATAGACGCATAGTTTGGTCTAAAACGTAAGCTAAAATAGAACGAGTCGTTTTCTTAGCTACTTCGTCATCACCATATAACGGTAATTTAGCCATTTCAATATACCAAGAACAGAAATCATCCCAAATGAAGTTATACAGCTCACGGCCAACTTCACCAAATTCATAACGTTCTGCAAGAGATGTTACACGTTCAATTGTTTCATTTAAGCGAGTAAGAATCCATTTGTCTGCAACTGATTTTTCACCAGTTAAGTCGATTTCATCATATGTCATACCTTCCATATTCATTAAAGCGAAACGAGAGGCATTCCAAATTTTATTTGCAAAGTTCCATACTGACTCTACTTTTTCAGTTGTATAGCGTAAATCTTGACCAGGTGAAGATCCAGTAGCTAAGAAGTAACGTAATGAATCAGCACCATACTGATCAATAACGTCCATAGGGTCTACACCATTGCCAAGTGATTTACTCATCTTGCGTCCTTCTCCATCACGTACTAAACCGTGAATTAATACATCTTTGAATGGGCGCTGACCTGTAAATTCAAGACCTTGGAAGATCATGCGAGAAACCCAGAAGAAAATAATATCATAACCAGTTACAAGTGTGCTTGTTGGATAGTAACGTTTATATTCTTCGTTCGTCTCATCTGGCCAACCCATTGTAGAAAATGGCCATAGTGCAGACGAGAACCAAGTATCTAATACGTCTTCATCTTGCGTCCAATTTTCTGCATCTGCTGGTGCTTCTTTACCTACGTAAACTTCACCTGTTTCATTGTGATACCAAGCAGGAATTTGATGACCCCACCATAATTGACGAGAGATACACCAGTCACGAATGTTTTCCATCCAGCGAGAATATGTGTTTTCAAAACGAGATGGTACGAAGTTTACTTGCCCTTCTTCATCTTTTTGAAGAGTAAGTGAAGCATCAGCAAGTGGTTGCATTTTTACGAACCATTGTGCAGAAAGATAGGGCTCTACAACAGCACCAGAACGCTCAGAGTGCCCTACTGAATGTGTATGCTCTTCAATACGGATAAGCACGCCAGCTTCTTGTAAATCAGCAACGATTTGCTTACGACATTCAAAACGATCCATACCGTTATACTTGCCAGCAAGCTCGTTCATAGTACCATCTTCATTCATAATAAGAATGCGTTCTAGGTTGTGGCGGTTACCAACCTCAAAGTCATTCGGATCGTGTGCTGGTGTCATTTTTACAACTCCAGTACCGAATTCCAAATCTACGTAGTCATCTGCTACGATTGGAATTTCACGACCTACGATTGGTAAAATAACTGTTTTACCGATTAAGTGTTGATAGCGCTCATCATTCGGGTGAACAGCTACCCCAGAGTCACCTAGCATTGTTTCAGGACGTGTAGTTGCTACTTCCACATATCCTGAGCCATCAGCTAATGGGTATTTCATATGATAGAATGCACCTTGAACATCTTTATAGATAACTTCAATATCTGATAATGCTGTTTTTGCAGCAGGGTCCCAGTTAATAATACGTTCGCCACGATAGATTAGGCCTTTTTCATATAATTGCACGAAAACAGTTTTAACTGCATCAGAAAGACCTTCATCAAGTGTGAAACGCTCGCGAGAGTAATCTAATCCAAGACCAAGCTTCGCCCATTGATCACGAATATGCCCAGCATATTCTTCTTTCCATTCCCATGTTTTTTCGAGGAATTTTTCACGACCTAAATCATAACGTGTAATATTTTCTTCTCGTAATTTTGCTTCTACTTTTGCTTGTGTCGCAATACCTGCATGGTCCATTCCTGGTAACCAAAGTGCATCATAACCTTGCATGCGCTTCATACGAATTAAAATATCTTGCAATGTTGTATCCCAAGCATGGCCAAGGTGTAGTCTACCTGTTACATTCGGTGGTGGAATAACGATAGAATAAGGTTCCTTTTCACTTGTAGGCTGCGCCTCAAAAAATTTCCCTTGTAACCACCATTCATAACGACCTGCTTCAATGGACTGTGGATCATATTTTGTTGGCATTGAAATGTTTTCTGTCATTTTGACTCCTCCTGTTAACTTAATAATTTTTTTAGTGTGAGATAGTACCAATCATCCTTTTTTAAGTCTTAGTAAAAAGACATTAACAAGAAGATTAATAAAAATAAAAAAACTCCTAACGTCAAAAAGGACGAAGGAGTTTAAGTTCGCGGTACCACCTTTAATTCCAGCAGAGGCGAGTTAAGCTATCATACGTTTCATCAGAAAAAAATGTACTACTTGCTTAAGCCTTTACTACTGGCTCTCAATTCAGTAACGGTGTTTAACCGGCTTTAACTACTGTTAGTTCACTAAAGCTGCTCGAGGGCTACATTCAACTAGGTACAAATAGAAACTTTTCAGCTACCGTTTCCTCTCTTAAAATGTACGAATAATTTACTCTTCCCTGTCATAGCATTTGCATTTATATTCAACTTTTTCACATTGTACCCCAAAATCGTGCAATTTTTCAAGTGATTTAGTCATTTTTTAGGAAGCACTACTAGAAAAGGAAGTGAAAATTCAAATGCGACGACGTAAGTATAATCCTTGGCTTTTACCACCATGGCTACGACAATTTCGTTTTTATTGCAAAACGATAATTGTTCCAATTTGTGCTTTTCAGTTTATACGTGTCATCATCATTCCAACATCTGGGGATTTCATCATCTTATTGCTCCTTTTACTTATATGCTATTTACTTTTGAATGAAATCATTTGAAACACGAACCTTTAGCAGTGTATAGTCTTCGGTTAAATCCCAGATCATCGATGGCACTTCATGCCAGGAACTAGATTCACGGACTACAATATTACTTGAGGACTCCCTCAACATTGTTTTTGATGCAGGCTTTTCTTTTTTGTCTGAAGCTATTATTGCTTCAGACTTTTCCTTTTGAACTGCAAATGAAACAGTCTTTGATTTTTCCTCTTGCGCTGAAGCTGCTACAGCTACAGTTTTTTCTTCTTGATTCGAAGCTACTGCAGTTGTAGGTTGTTTTACTTGTGCCGTTTCTTTTGTAAGGTCCCCCTTCTCAATTTGTGCTGAGGCATTGACAGACTGTTTTTCAAAAACGTGCGCTTTTTCTAACGCAAGCTCAGGCTCATTAAAAACACTTGTAACCGTCCACTCGAGCTGACACATCTGATTCCTCAAAACAGGTCGAATATCCTTTACCATTAAATCTTCAATAGCTGCATCCTTTGGTAAATCTACATTTAAAGGAACTGCATACTCAAAATAACCAGTATCTCCTTGAATATCTAGCGTATCGATTTGTACTAATTCATCATCATCCATGTAAGCTTGCATGTCTTGAAAATCAAAGCGAACATGCGCTGTGATATGATAAATACCCATTAATCGTAGAGAGTCTTCTAACTGTGTTGTCTGCCACCGTGGCTTAATTTGTACAGCTGCTATTTCTATTGGGCAGCCATAACCAGGAAAACTAAAAGTTTCACTCATATTCCATGTTTTGTGTTCGATAATAATCCCTCCTCTTGCATCATATGAAGCTCCGAAGGATAGTATGCTATAGGATGATTAATCAATTTCGTCTTGGTGTATATTATGTAGCTGTCTCTTTGATCTCGCGCAAATAAACAATGCAATCGGATTTTGTATAGTGCCAAAGAGAAGCGGCACATCGGGCGCCCCCTAAGAAAGCGCCTGCCGTAACAGAAAAAGGGCATGCTAGAAAAAATTCTCTAGCATGCCTTTTAATGGTGTGCAATTGGTATTATACATTCACCAATTTAATTTTGTTTGCTACACGGTCTGTTAACATTTGTGTTGCTTTTGGTACGATTGGCTTAAAGATTGGATTTAAAACAGGACCAGCTAATCCTCCTGCTGTTACTTCCAAAAAGCCTGTCATTTTTGTATTTTCTGCATCAATACTTTCCGCTAGGAAATAACCGTTTCCTGAAAAGTTATCAGAAATTCCTTTTAATTCGAATGTTACTTTAGAAGGTGCTGTCCATTCTAAAATAGCAATCTCTACTTGTACTGTTTTTTTCAGAACACCAACATTGCCTTTAAACGTCCATGTTGAATGTTTTTCATCAATCATTTCATGTGCATTATAACCTGGGACAAGCTTTGCCCATTTTTCCATATCACTGACGAAATCCCATACATTTTCAATTCCTACAGGTACTTCGACCATATGTGTGCCAGTTGCCATATCAATTCACTACTTTCTTTTACGAATAGCTCTATTATATACGATTTCGCCTACAATTTGGCTATGCTGAAAGTTATAATTTTAATAAAAATTTTTTCAAGCGGTAACGATTCATACATTCTAACGGGCACATAAATATAAGCCTTTACAGATAAAGGGTTCATCACCAAAAGCTGTGACTTTTGTTAAAACATCTAATATGTAAATACGTTGATCTTCGTTACGACTGGGCGACTCCTTGGGGATTAGCGATAGAGGAACGAAAACTAAGAGCATCACATCCTGTGATAACGCCTTCGTGACCAACATCGTGCTGTCGCTGCGCTTTCGCACAAACAAAACCAAAACCTGCTGTTGCTGTCGCTGCGCTTTCGCACAAACAAAACCAAAACCTGCTGTTGCTGTCGCTGCGCTTTCGCACAAACAAAACCAAAACCTGCTGTTGCTACGTTGCAAACACGCTTTCGCGCAAAAGACATCTGTTGGCCCGAGACCCTGGAGCGAGCATCGCGAGTGAAGCGGGTAGAGGAACGAAGGCTAATAGCTTCACGTCCTGTGATAACGCCTTCGTGACCAACATCCTGTTGCCCTGACGCCCCCAGGAAGCTCTGCTCTGTGCGAAAGCGTAGCGACAGCAACAATTGTTTTATCTGTGCGAAAGCAAAGCGACAGCAACAATTGTTTTATCTGTGCGAAAGCAAAGCGACAGCAACAATTGTTTTATCTGTGCGAAAGCAAAGCGACAGCAACAATTGTTTTATCTGTGCGAAAGCAAAGCGACAGCAACAAAGCGCCCAGTCGGAACGGAAATCAACCCCTCGTTTTGCCGAAGAACCAGATAAAGACATATGCATTACTTTAACGATAAAAAAATAGCATGCCAGAAAATACTTCTAGCATGCTATTTTGTAACAGCCTATTATCTTGCTAATTGTGCAAATACTTTATGGAAAGCATCAACTGTTTTTGAAATATGCTCCTCCGTATGTGCAGTAGAAATAAATAAACCTTCAAATTGAGATGGCGGTAGGAAAATACCTTCTTCTGCCATTAGACGGAAGTATTCAGCAAACAATTGCAAATCTGATGTCTTTGCTGAATCAAAATCAATAACATCTTCGTTCGTAAAGAAGAAACCTATCATTGAACCAGCACGATTTACAGTATGCGGAATATTGTATTTCGATGCTGCTTCACGGAAACCAGCTTCTAATTGATCTCCTAGCTTTTTGAAGTATTCATAAGAGCTATGATCTAAGCGAGTTAATGTTTCATAGCCAGCTGTCATCGCTAATGGATTCCCTGACAATGTTCCAGCTTGATAGATTGGACCAGCCGGTGCTACCTGCTCCATAATTTCTTTTTTCCCTGCAAATGCTCCAACAGGAAGTCCACCACCAATAACTTTACCTAATGTTGTCATATCTGGTGTTACATCAAAATAACCTTGTGCACAGCCATAATCAACACGGAAGCCTGTCATAACTTCATCAAAAATTAACAATGTTCCATGTTCCTTTGTTAATTCACGTAAGCCTTGTAGGAAGCCTGGTTGTGGAGGGACAACGCCCATATTCCCTGCGACTGGCTCAACAATTACTGCTGCAAGCTCTGAACCAAACTTTTCGAAAACTAGTTTCGCCCCTTCTAAGTCATTGTACGCTACTGTTAAAGTATTGCGTGCAATATCTGCTGGGACACCAGGGCTATCAGGTAAGCCTAATGTAGCTACCCCAGAGCCAGCCTTAATGAGCAAAGAATCTCCATGACCATGATAAGAGCCCTCAAATTTTAAAATTTTATCGCGCCCTGTAACACCACGAGCTACTCGTAAAGCTGACATCGTAGCCTCTGTCCCAGAAGAAACGAAGCGAATCATTTCCATTCCAGGTAGTCGATCTAATACTAATTTGGCTAATTGGTTTTCTGTGTAGCTTGGTGCTCCAAACGAGGAGCCTTTCGCTGCTGTTTCTGCAATTGCTTGTACAACTTCTGGATGTGAATGACCTAAAATTAGTGGTCCCCATGATAATACATAGTCAATATATTCATTGCCATCAATGTCTTTAATAATAGCACCGTGACCAGATTCCATGAAGATTGGATCCATATTTACGGATTTGAATGCACGTACTGGGCTACTAACACCCCCTGGCATTAGGTTAATTGCTTCAGCATATGCTTGTTTTGATTTTTCATAAGAACGCGTCATTTATTTCTCCTCCAACCAACGTGCAACATCTTTAGCATGATACGTAATGATTAAATCTGAGCCTGCGCGTTTCATGCTAAGTAACGTTTCAAGCACTACATTTTTCTCTTCAATCCAGCCATTAATAGCCGCAGCTTTAATCATTGCATATTCACCAGAAACGTTATATGCAACAATCGGTAATGTATAATTATTTTTCACATCACGAATAATGTCTAAATAACTTAGAGCTGGTTTAACGATTAAGAAATCTGCACCTTCTTCAATATCTGATTCCGCTTCGCGGAATGCCTCCATACGATTCGATGGATCCATTTGGTATGATTTGCGATCACCAAATTGAGGTGCACCATCAGCTGCATCTCGGAATGGACCATAATAGCTAGATGCATATTTTACGGCATATGACATGATTGGAACATTTTCAAAGCCTGCTTCATCTAGACCCGCACGAATAGCTGCTACAAATCCATCCATCATATTAGATGGAGCGATGATATCTGCCCCTGCCTTCGCTTGTGATACTGCTGTACGTGCTAAAACATCTAATGAAGGATCGTTTAAAATTTGATCGCCTTCAATTAAGCCACAATGGCCATGATCTGTAAATTCACATAAGCATGTATCCGCTATGACTAATAGTTCTGGGTAACGAGCTTTAATAAGTCGTGTTGCTTCTTGCACGATACCATGATCATGGAAAGCACCAGTTCCAACTGCATCTTTTTCAGCAGGTAAGCCAAATAAAATAACAGCAGGAATACCTAAAGCAACAACTTCATCAATCTCAGCTTCAAGTTTATCTAATGAAAATTGAAAAACTCCTGGCATAGAAGGGACTTCATTTTTAATATTTTCGCCTTCCATAACAAAAATCGGATAAATTAAATCCTCTTTGTGTAAGTATGTTTCTTTTACCATTGATCGTATAGCAGCATTAGCACGCAAACGACGATGTCTTTGAAATTGTAATTTTGTCATTTTCTTTCTCCTACTTTCGTTATTTCCTCGATGACTGCTTGCATTGTATATACGCTCGGCATAATATCTACAATAGCACCGTGATTTACAATAGCTGCTTCTGTAATATGACCGATTGCTGCTACATGTACTGCCTTCCAACCAATTACCGAAGCTATATCCTTTGCGTATACATCAACAGCAGAAGGACTAGCAAAAATCACTGTGACATCGCTATTTGTACGGATACATTCAATCATTAATTGTTTTTGATCATGTCGCTCAATCGTTTCATAAACTGTCCATTCCTTCAATGTAAAGGGCAGACCTTCCTTTAATGTATTTTTCGCTTTTTCTCCACGAATAAATAGACAAGTAGGATTGCTCCCTGCTACCACATCAGGAAATTCTTGAACAAATACATCTGCACTAAATATGGAAGGCATAAAGCTCACATGGAATCCTAGCTTTTCTAAGGCTGTAGTAGTTTTAGTACCGATAGAAGCAATTTTGCCTTGAAAATACACTGCACTTACATTAAAGCGTTGCATCTTGTTGGCAAAAGCTTCTACAGCATTTTGACTCGTAAAAATGAGCCATTCAAATTGACGGGCAAACTCTAATTGCACATCATCGTTTTTATCGATCAGCTCGCAAGTTTCAATCAATGGGGCAATTACTGCTTGACCACCTAATGCTTTAATGTCATCTATTATGGTTGTCGTCTTAGATGTACCTGTCAAAATAATAGTTTTACCTTCTAAAGGTAAATTATTTTGCATCTTGCTCTGCCTTTACTCGTTGAATTAATTCAAAAGCACCTTGCTTCGTTAAAATCTCAGCAAGTTCTTTCCCTACTGCTTCCGCATCAGAGCCCATAACTGTTTCTTTATAAACAACTGAAGCATCTGGTGCAGCAACAAGGCCAGTTAATGTTATTTTTTCCCCGTTAGACTTTGCATATCCTGCGATAGGCACTTGACAGCCGCCATCCATAGCCGCTAGGAAAGCACGTTCTGCATGCGCTTCTTGCCATGTAATGCTATCTGTTAACTTGCCTAATTCCGTTAATAGTTCTGTATCATCTCCACGGCATTCAATACCCAGAGATCCTTGTGCTACTGCTGGTAGACAATCCTCAACAGATAAAAACTCAGTAACTACATCATCGCTCCAGCCAAGGCGTTTTAGGCCAGCTGCTGCTAAAATAATTGCATCGTATTCTTCAGTTTCAAGTTTAGCTAAGCGTGTATCTACATTTCCACGAATCCATTTAATTTCAATATCTGGACGGACAGTTAAAAGTTGAGCACTGCGACGAAGAGAACTTGTCCCAACAACAGCTCCTGCTGGAAGATCGGCAAATTTCACATGTCCTTTTGAAATAAAAGCATCACGCGCATCTTCACGTGGTGGAATACAGCCAATGACTAATCCTTCAGGCAATACTGCAGGCATATCCTTCATAGAATGGACAGCAAAGTCAATTTCTTTGTCGTAAAGCGCTTGTTCAATTTCTTTTACAAAAAGCCCTTTACCACCTACTTTAGATAGTTGCACGTCTAAAATTTGGTCACCTTTCGTGACAATTTCTTTCACTTCAAATTCAAATGGTACACCAGCTGCTTTTAACTCATTGATAAACCAATTTGTTTGTGTTAAAGCTAGCTTACTTCTCCTAGAACCTACAATAATTTTTCTCAACAGTCTCCAACCTCTCTTCTAATACCATAAATGGAATCGTGATAAACTGCTTCCTAAAAAGAAGTTAACAACAACTAATAGATAAGCGTATATATGTACCCACGCATATGTTGTCCCTGTCAGCTTACTTTTACGATTCGCATACAATATAAAGCAATACAAAATTAAAATAATAAAGGACCCAATAATCTTCGCATCAAAAATCGAAAGACTCTCTAGCGTTAGTAGTGCCCATTCAAACCCTAAAACTAAACTTACAGACAACACTGGAATACCAATGTAAAATGAAACATTCATCCAGTTGCTCGTCTGCTGTAGTGATGGCAACCTTGTCCAGACATGTGACCATTTTTTCTTTTTCAGCAAACGATATAATACTAAGTACAATATCGCAAAAACAAATGTTAAAGAAAACGCTGCGTACGATAAAATGGCAAATGATATATGAATAAAAAGCAATTCCGAAATTAAAGTATCGCTTACTATTCCTGTCGGCCGTTTCGGCATAAAAGTAAAGATACTAGCGAATAAAAATCCTAGTATATTAATAATAAATACCGGTAAATCAACTCGTGCAATACAGTGCAATATAATAGATAGTGTCACGAGCAGCCAAGAATAAAAGAGAATCCCTTCTGACAAGGATAAAATCGGAAAACGCTTCGTTTCCACAAAAGTTAATAAAATAATGGCACTTTGAATTACCCATACGAATGAAACAAGCCAAAAAGCAACTCGCCTTGCTCGTATTTGCTTATAAAAGTAATCAGTAAAGTAAAATACTAGACTGATCGCATACAAGACGATCATTACTTCATAGAGCCTTGTCATCGTCAAATCAGCCAATAGACATCCCTTCTTTATATTGAAAGTACTAAAGTAGTGTACTTTAGCCTAGAACTAGAAAAAAAACGTTTTCGTATCCTTAGTTTACCATACAGATACGAAAACGCCTCATTTAATATCAGTAGAAAATCTCGCTCGCGGGAAAAAGCTCGAAGGACAACATTTCTAAAGTTGCACCGCGAACACATAGACATCTTTAGAAAGAATACTTTGGTTCAGTGGAAGATTGTGACGACTGTAAACGTTCTTTGCGTTCAAGCTCTTGTTCTGTCATCGCAGTAACTTCAGCTTCCACAGCATCCTCAATACCGAAAATTTGTTGGAATAAACGTAACTGTTCATTTGCTTTTGGTGAATTTGCCATTTCTTTAGCTTGTAAAATTGGTTCTTTTAACAATTGATTAATAATAGACTTTGTATGCTTACTTAAAATTTTACGTTCTCGATCCGTTAAATCTGGCATTTTATTCTCGATACTAATCATTGTCTCTTCTTGAATATGATTCGCTTTTTTACGTAAAGCCGAGATGACAGGGACAACGCCAAGAGTCGCAACCCAATCTTTAAATTGCACAATCTCTTTGCCAATCATCAAAGAAATATCAGCAGCAGCACGTTCACGTTCTGCTAAATTTGCTTCGACGATGCCTTGTAAATCATCTATATCATATAAGAAAACATTCGGTAAATCTCCAACACGTGGATCAATATCACGAGGAACCGCAATATCTACCATAAATAATGGTTTACCTTTACGCAAACGTTCAACAAATTGCATCAATTCATAGTCAATCACATAATCTGTTGCACCCGTAGACGTAATTAAAATATCTGCTTCCAGTAACGAACATTGTAGTTCCTTCATGGATTTTGCTTCACCGTCAAATTTAGCTGCTAGGCTTTCTGCTTTTTCGAACGTACGGTTAATTACGGTTACTTTTCCTACACCGCTACCGTAAAGATTCTCAATAGCAAGTTCCCCCATTTTTCCTGCACCTAAAATGGCTACATGCTTACGTTGTAAAGATCCGAATATTTTCTTTGCTAATTCAACTGCTGCATAAGAGACAGATACCGCGTTCTCACCGATAGCCGTTTCATTATGTGCTCGCTTCGCAAATGTCACTGCTTGTTTAAATAGCTGATTGTATACCGTTCCTGTCGTTCCAATCTCTTGTCCATTTAAGAAGCTTTTTCTAACTTGTCCTAAAATTTGAGTCTCGCCAAGTACCATCGAATCAATACCAGCTGTCACTTTGAATAAATGCTCGATTGCCTCATCTTCTTCACGAATTGTTAAATACGAAGAAAATGTCTCCACAGGCAGGTCGAACCAATTTGCTAAAAATTGTTTAACAAAATGTCGTCCAGTATGCACTTGGTCAACTACTGCATATATTTCTGTACGGTTACATGTCGAAACAATAACGTTTTCTAATATACTTTTTTCCTTTTGCAGCGCTTCCATTGCCTGTGGTAGTTCACTCTCTATGAATGATAACTTTTCACGAATCTCAACTGGCGCCGTTTTATAATTCAAGCCTACTACGATGGTATGCATGAATAACACCTCTCACGTTCTAATTAACAAATCTCATTATAGCACAGTTCGACAAGAGTTCATCAATAATTTGTGAACATGTCATGAAGAACTGAAATTCGTCATCTACATTAGAATTATTATAAACTAAGTGTAACAAATTATACGAGCTGTTTCAAATTTAATGTTTACCAGGAGTTTTTAAAAAGAATTCGAACGACCATTTTCATCCACTACTATATACTATGAAACAATGATTTCCGCTACAGGCTACACGCTTCCTACGGGCGAGCGCCGAGCCGCTTCCTACGCTCCGTGCAGGGTCTCGTCTGTCTCGCTTTCCCGCGGGAGTCGAGTAGCCTTCCGCTACAATCATAAAAATGGGCATAACATAAACAAAATAGCTATTTGATAAAGGTCACTTCAAATTGTGTCATTGACTACATACTTCGAATCGGTAAATCGTCCAAAATGAAACGAAGAAAAGATAAACGGTTCTGTTTATTTGTCTTCACCACAAAAGTATCTTTACGGTTAATATTTCCAAGTTTAATATATTTATCAAATAAACGGTTCATTTAGAAGGTTAGTATAAAAATTTTTTTGAAATATATAATGAAGATACGTTGATTGGATTGGAGTGGAGGCTGGGCGACTCCTTGGAGATTAGCGTTAGAGGAACGAATGCTAAAACCATCACGTCCTGTGATAACGCCTTTGTGACCAGCATCGTGCTGGCCCGAGACCCTGCAGCGCAGCGGGTGTTTTCTGTGCGAAAGCGTAGTGGTAATGTAGCGGCAGCAAATGTTTTAACTGTGCGAAAGCGAAGCGACAGCAACACCAAAAGCGGCTCATCGGACGCGCCCAGCCGGAACGGAAATCAACAACACGTTATGCGAATACTATATAAATATTTCACAAAAAAGCTGAACTAATTTTGTCTATTAGTTCAGCTTAATTTTGAGTATTAATCTTTTAATTTGTAATTGTCGTAGTTTTTGTAGCTATGATTTTACCGTCTTTATCATATGCTATAAATTCTATCTCATTATTAACTTTGAAGTCCTGCATTGTTTGCACTGTTTTTGTTAGCATGTAGACATTATCACTACGCTTTTTCAATTCAAACTGCGCATCTCCACTTAAAGAAGGGAATCGTACATTAACCTTTGCAACATTTGAGCAATTACCATCGATTCTTGCATTCATTGTAATATTGCCTTTGCGTAGAGTTACTGTCGCTTCTTCAAATAGATCTTCTGGATTCACGCAACTTGAAGGCGAAGTTTTACATAAAATTGCATCAATAATTTTTTGGAAAACTTGATGTAATTGTAAGTTATCGATTGCGTGGTAATAAATACCACCCGTTTCAGCAGCCAATTGCGTTAAAATTGCATCATTGACTTGTGATTTTTTACCCATACTTACAGTGTAAACCTTAACCCCTTTATTTTTTGCCTCGTTCAACACTTTTGTCATTTTAGATTTACTTGTTTTACCATCTGACACGACAATAATAGCTTTTGACGTTTTTGAGTCATTTGAGAATTTAGACAGTGCCATTTCAATACCTGCAAAAATATCTGTGGCACCTTTCTCTTTCGATGCTTTATACAGATCTTTTTTCAATACATTGTCTGTCGTTCCCTCTCCAAGAACAGTAGCTTTTGTATTCGTTTCAATCACAATATTATTTTTTGCCTTAATTTGATTGATGACTTCCATCATTTTCTTACCACGGTAATTGGTTTGATCAGAAGCTTTCATCGAAGCAGAGTAATCAACTACGTAAGCGACTTCTGTTGCTAAAGAACAAGAATTTTTACTAAAGTAAGGATTTGTAAAAATTTCCTTCGTAAATGTTTTATCCTTTAGATCCTTCAATATTGTTGCATAACGAGGATCTATTTTATTTACCAATGTTGCTTCAGCTTTTGATTTCCCATAAATAACGGAGTCAAAGTACGCAACGGCTGTCCCTGGGCTTCCTGTATTATTTAAGTAATCCGAAGTATTTGTAACAAATGAAGCTGTTTTCTCAACTCCATCAAATTTAATTTTTACTGTTCCTTGATAGTCAGTAATAATTTCTCCACCTGGTCTTACTAAAGTAACCATTACTTTCGTGTAACGATCTTTACCAGATGGTCTTGATGCCGCTTCTTCGCTTTCCTTTAATGCTTCCACTCGTTTTTTATAGGCTTCTACTTGACCTAGTAATTTACCACCTTGGTATTTTAATAATACTGTTCGATCATAGTTACTCAAGCTTGTAAAAATAGCATAAATTTTCATGACACTATCATAGTGCTCGAGTGTCAGTTTTTTTTCATCTGGCATATAGCCCATAAGTTGAATAATAGCACCGACTGGGTTAATATTCTCAACCTGTGAGGCAATCGCATCATCAATTCCTTGAATTCGATAAATTGGACGCCCATCATCTGAAATCATATACATAATTTCAATCGTATCATTAATTGAATCCTTCAAACGTTTTTCAATAATCTCTTCGAATAACCATACGGAAATATTATAGTTTTCAAATTGTAAAATGGCATTTTCATATCCTAATGCAGGGTATTTTTTATCATTTCCACCATATTGTAAATAAATATTTTCAACATTTCCTAGAGCATTCGTTACATTTGTTTGTTGTCCAATACTAAATAGCTTTTCTTCTCTATCAATCCAATGGACGTTCACAATATTTTCTTTAAAGAACTCTGGTAATTTTTCATACGGTACATATGGAGGTGTTACATTTCCATTTTCATCATCCGTATTTGCTGGATCATACACTTGATAATCAATGCGCATTTCCGGCTGAGGTGAGTAACGGACATGTGCATTCAGTTTTTCACCTACAAGACATTTCATACCAGGATCCGTGTTATTAATAAGCTCAAATGAAATTGTATCACGGACAGATTTTGTTAATTTTGGTGCTATAACAATTGCAGAGACAGTAGAACCATCTGATTGTACATTTCGAACAGCTTCACCTGATGTGTCAACGATTTTGGCACCATATGATGAAGTTACACGGAATGTATAAGATTTATCATCAGGTATTGGATCACCGTTACAAGCTTTTAAAGATACAGTAATGAGCGTTGAATCTTGGTCATTTGCGATTAAATCTGGTTTTTCAACATCAATACTTTGTAGAGCATTATTAACATATTCCGGTCCAGTAAAATCATTATTATTATCCTTTGGCTCTTCAAATTCCGTATTGCTAGAGCCCATGAAGCCCGGAGGTAATGTAATTTTGTCGTTATCACGTCCTGCAGCCGTCCGTTTTAATCCTAGTACAGCAAAGTTGCCGTTTTGTACACTTCGGTATAATAATTCAGCACTATCTCCTCGAGTTAGCTTTGTAGAAGGTTGGAAATCAGCAAACGTCTTTTTACCAGTATTTCCTGTTGAAATATCATTCGTGTATAAATATTGAACCGCCTGAGGCTCATCTAAATCTAAACCTCTAAATGCAGCATATATACGTGCAAATTGTCCACGTGTAACAGCTTTAGAACGATTGGCTGTTGTATAGGTACCATTAAACGGTAAATAAAAATCACTATAGAAGTTATAAGCTACACTGTCGTTATATGATAATGCATAGTTTCGATCTAACTTTGCAAACAAGACAACAAGCTCTTGCTCAGTTAGCTGTTCGTTAGGTGAAAAATTATTAGCGCTATCCAATTTGAATAAATCATTATCGACTGCCCATGAAATAGCTTTGTATTTACTATTAGTAGTTGGTACATCCCTAATTGTCGTAGCTGCCTGAGTCACAGCTGGAGTTGCTGTCATCAGGACTAGCACGATACATAGCAGGGATAGAAATGCTTTTTTAGCATACGTCATTTATTGCTCAGTCCTTTCTTTAATTAAAGAACAATATGTCATCTCGATAGTTTTGTTTTAAGTCACTTTCCAAATAATTTAAAAAACGTTCTAATACTACTGATGCTTCTGCACGCGTTAATGGTTGATTCGGATTAAATCGACCTGTAGGGTCACCAGTCATTAAGCCTAACTCATTGACAATGTAAATACCGTCTCTTGCGTAAACTGGAATTTGAGCATCATCCTTAAACTTTGTTAAATAGCCAGGATCTGGCGCCTTATTCTCAAGCCCTAAAGCACGAACATAAATCGTAGCGGCTTGTGCTCGAGTAATTGGATGATCAGGCTTGAAATACTCTGGTGATACACCTTTAATAATTCCTTTATTAACCGCAGACTCAATATAAGCATAATCTTTTACTGTACGTTTAATATCTTTAAAAATACTTGTAGTAGTTTTCGATTTTTTCGTTTTCGATTCTGCCATAACACGCAAGTCAACTGCCTTACCAATCGCAGTCGAGAAGTCAATACGCTTCATAGGGGTATTCGGTGAGAAGAAATTACTTGCATCAGTATAAATACCTAAAGAGTATAATTTTTCAATAGCTTGCTTCGCATAATGATTTGATAAATCACGGAACTTAGGAATAATTAAACGTTCAATTGTCGGCATGTATTCTGTATCTAAGTCAAGAGTACCTTTTTGTCCAGAGGCTAAATCATATGTATATTCAGAAATAACATCCTTTTCACTTACCACCGCATATCCACCATCAAAGCTTCCTAAGCTCCCAAGGTTTTCTTCATAGTTTAGTACACGTGATTTACTTGTAGATAATCGATTTTTCACATGGCTTGTCTTACCATCGCTATAATTATATACAGCTTCGGTAATTTGTGTTTCTGTTGCTCCCCAGAAGTTTTCATAGCCAGCATGACGACTATCAGTATCAATTGTCACAGTATTTTGGACTGCATTTTTTCCAGTCCCAGTTTGATAGGAATACGTTTTTCTCGAAATCACATTACCTGAGAAATAATCAGAGGCTACACGATTGTCCGTTACAGTCCCTTGTGAAAATTGGTAATCAACTAATGTATAGGTAATTTTCCCAGCAACAATTTTCTCTGTATACTTTTTCACAACACCATTCGATGTTTTTTGACCAATCGTAGCATAATCTACAACATCAGATTCATAGGCAATATTTCGTGTCAATGTAGCACCGTTACTTGCTGTTAGCTTTAAACTATATGTTTCAGTTAATCTTCCTTTAGATTCTTTTTGCGTAATTTTAATGTCTTTACTAGTGCCTTTAAATATAATAGGTGTTCCTGTAATGAAAACAGCTTCCTCATATGTATATTCATTTTTTACAGCACCCGTTGTTTCTAATGAAGACGCTGATGCATTTTCTGGGATAGTAGCCCCAACAATCAATACAGCAAGAACTACTAACATTATTTTATATAAATGTTTTCGCATTCTTTTTCTGTTCCTCTCTTTCATTCCATGCATATCCGCATCTGGAGCTGTCAATTATTTAAGATTACAAAATAATCAGGTGTGTTGATGTAAGCAAAATGATAGGAAAACACTCGTAACAAATAATGCTAATTCCCCCCATTCAACGGATCATCACCAAAACGTGTGGTTGAATTCCGTTCCGGCTGGGCGCTTTGTTACTAACGCTTTGGTGATGGACCTAATCAACACACCTAAAAAATTCAAGGTTAAGACTGAATACCTTCGCGGTAAATATACTTGCAGAAAACTCACAGATTTTAATCATTTTGCCTCGGCATAATTTCGTTTTCACAGGATGTGAAGTTCTTAGCCTGAGTTCCTCTATTTCAGCGGGTGTTTGAACACTCGCTGAAAGAAGTTAATCAACTAATATTAAATGAGCTTTGATAAAACGGTCTGATAATACTACTAAACGATCAGAAGGTTTTAAATCAGATGCTTGAATAACTTTACCGGCTTTAATAATTGTTGCTTGGTCAATATTCATATCAATCATTTCTCCAGCTTCATACCATCGACCATTTTGCCATTGACTAACGCTCTTCACATTGATTACAGCTGGGAATTTCGATTTAACTGACTGTAGTTTACCTGTTAACATTAATGGTGCAACAGGTTTCGCTTTATTCAAAATATGAAGTGCCTGTACATGTCCATCCTTCACATAGAAGTATCCATATTGACCTTCATATAAATGAAGTTCAATATCAGGAACAACACTGTATGTTTTGTTCCCATCATCTACTATTGCTTTTGTTGAATTACTAACAGATAGTACAGTACGATCTGTTTTCTTGAAGACATTTGACTCGATCTTCATTGCATCATCAATTTCGATTAAATAGCCATCTGCTTGTGATAAACGTCCATAATATAACTCATGACCTGCTAAGTTTGGTGACATAAAACTATCACTTGTTACTTGCACAACTTGAGCATAATGATCACGTGCAGCACCATCCGAAATAACAAAGGCTGTACCATAAGCTAATAGACCAGTAGGTTCGATTAAACGACCATTTCGAATTAATATCGTTCCATCGTGGAAGTATATTGTACCTGCAGATTTAAGTTTAAATAATTGATATTTAGTATCTACAGAAAGCATAGGCTCGTAGTAAGTTCGCTCGTTGTTTTTCAATACAACAATCTTTTCAATCACTTCTTTGCCAAATTGTTTAACTGTTGCATAATATGCTTCACTGCCAATGTAATTTTTCAACTGATCTTTATTAATTTTTGTGTTTCCAACATATACTGGAACTTTCGATGAAAAATTCATCGTTGATAAAGCCTTTGTTGTATCAGAACCAAACTGCCAATTTATAAAAGCATGTTGGTTTTTTACAGTTAATTTATTTGCATTGGCATTAACCGTTTGTATCTCACCTTTATATAGGTTTTCAACTAATGTACCTGTGTCACTAATTTCGATTTTTGTGACAATGGATGCATTTTGATTTTTAAGACTTAGCTTAACGCGATCCCCTACATATAATGCGCTAATATCGGCTGCAGAGGAGTTTTTTTGGTAGTTTGTATCTTTATTTATATAATAGGTTGTTTCTTTTCCAAAATCCGACTTCAGCATAATGAATAGTCCATTTGGATCGATACTTGTCACTACCCCGGCAAGTGTTTTCGTATTGTGTGCAACTGTTGGAGATTCTGTTTCCTTTGTAGAATCAGAAGTACCTCGAAGCTCAACAACACTTCTAAGGGAAATGTCCGCTTCTACTTTCATCCCCATCTTAAAGCCTTCAATTGTTGTCTCTGTCTTATTAATATACAGGCGGGCATTATTATTTATATTGTATGTAACTTGACGACCGCTATCATTTTGCAAAGTAATTTTACTAAGCTTTTTTTCTATTACTCCATTTGAATTTTCATATTCTGAAAATGTTACATCCACAAAAGTTCCAGTCACCATTTGGGTAGCGTGTGCTGTTTGATTTGATGAAAACCCGAGAACCGCTAGTAACAAAATCATTAGTATGTATGGAATTTTCTTCAACAAATCCCACCTCCTAAAAAAATGTTATTAATTATTAATAAATAGTATATCGTACTATTGGTAGTTTTTACTATCTAAAAAGATACATTTTAGTACTTTTAATTTACTTTATCAATTATGCCTCGGCATAATTGCGTCCGGAATCGGCCGGAGGCTTTAGGCAACACGATGTTGGTCACTCAGTCGTTGCCACAGGACGTGGCGTTCTTAGACTGAGTTCTTCTATTTCAGCAGGTGCCCATCCATCCGCTGAAAGAAGTTAAATCTACCGTTAGACACAAAGATAGAGGTAGCTTCCAATTTCAAGCTACCTTCCTTCATCAAACTTGAACGTCAATTGTATGTCCAGCTGTTGGATGTGGAGCATCTAACATTTCAACTAATTGTTCTGAATTTTGCTGTTGCATCTCCATAGCCTGTTTCGTTACAGCTAGAGATACATTTTGCATTAATGTTGCTTGATTCATTGCCATTGATAAAGCTGCGATATCCATTAAGTCCACCTCCTATTTAATTTATCGGTCAGTTATTTCATTCATCAAGCAATTCCATCCATTTTAATAAAAAAAACATCTACTGTCCTAAATAATAGACGCAATAGATGTTTTCTTATTACATTTTATTTTCAATAGTACGCCAAGCTTCTTCAAAACCAAGTCCTGTTTCTGAAGAAAAGACAATAATAGGATCGTTTTTATCCATGTCTAGCGTTTCTTTCACAATTTTTTTGTGCTTATCCCATTTACCTTTTGGAATTTTATCTGCTTTTGTTGCAATGACAATACAAGGAATATTGTAATGCTTCAAAAAATCATACATCATGCGATCATCAGCTGTAGGTGGATGACGTAAGTCAATAATTTGAACGACTGCCTTTAATTCCTGACGCCCAGTTAAGTAACGCTCAATCATTTTTCCCCATGCTTCACGCTCAGTCTTTGAAACCTTTGCATAACCATAACCCGGAACATCTACGAAAAACAATTGCTCTTCAATTTTGTAAAAATTAAGCGTTTGTGTTTTTCCGGGCTTAGAAGAAATACGTGCTAAAGCTTTACGACCGATCATTCGGTTAATAAATGAGGATTTCCCCACATTTGAACGACCGGCTAGTGCAAATTCTGGCAGTCCATCTTCTGGATATTGGTCTGGTCTTACAGCACTTATGACCATTTCGACGTTATGGACTTTCATTTTCTTAAATACCTCCGTCCAGTGCAATGGCTAATACTTCATCAGCCGATGACACTAGTTTAAATGTTAGTTGTTCGCGTACACTTTCAGGAATATCCTCAATATCGCGCTCATTATCTTTCGGACAAATAATTGTCGTTAAGCCTGCTCGATGCGCACTGAGAGTCTTTTCCTTTAAGCCCCCAATTGGGAGTACACGCCCACGTAAAGTAATTTCACCTGTCATGCCGACCTCACGGCGTATCGGACGGTGTAAAATTGCGGATACAATTGCAGTTGCCATTGTAATACCTGCGGAAGGTCCATCTTTCGGAACAGCTCCTTCAGGAACGTGAATATGAATATCATGTGTTTCAAAATATTCTGCATCCACTTTTAGCTCATCCATTTTTGAGCGGACATACGATAAGGCGGTTTGAGCAGATTCCTTCATGACATCGCCCAGCTTCCCAGTTAGCTGCAATTTTCCTTTACCAGGTGTTAATGATACCTCAATTTGTAATGTATCACCACCCACAGTTGTATAAGCAAGTCCAGTAGCTACACCGATTTGATTTTCCTCCTCGGCTTGTCCATATCGGAAACGATGTTTACCGAGTAATTCCTCTAACGATTTCGAGCTTACTGTTACTCGTTTTTTCTCACCAGAAACAATGATCTTAGCGATTTTACGACATAGGGTTGCGATTTGACGCTCTAATCCGCGAACGCCCGCTTCACGAGTATAGTAACGGATGATATCCACTACTGCTTCGTCTTTCATAATAACTTGTGTTTTTTTCAAGCCATGCTCTTTTAACTGTTTTGGTATTAAATGATTTTTCGTAATTTGCTCTTTTTCAATTTCTGTATAACCAGCAATTGAAATCACTTCCATACGATCTAGTAATGGTCCAGGAATTGTACTTAAATCATTAGCAGTTGCTATAAATAATACATTTGATAAATCATAAGGTTCTTCAATGTAATGATCACTAAATGTATTATTTTGAGCCGGATCTAAAACTTCAAGCATTGCTGCTGCTGGATCTCCCCTGAAGTCATTAGACATTTTATCTATTTCATCTAAAAGGAACACAGGATTAATTGTCCCTGCCTTTTTCATCCCTTGGATAATACGCCCTGGCATTGCCCCAACATACGTACGGCGATGACCACGAATTTCCGATTCGTCTCGTACCCCACCTAATGAAATACGTATAAATTTGCGATCCAAGCTTTCTGCAATCGATCTTGCTAATGACGTCTTACCTACACCCGGAGGGCCAGCCAAACACAAAATAGGTCCACGTAATGATGCTTTCAATTGACGAACAGCTAAATATTCTAATATACGTTCTTTTACTTTTTCTAAACCATCATGATCACGATTTAAAATATTCTCTGCATGTGCGATATTCATGCGATCTTCTGTCGCATTTGTCCATGGTAGTGCTACAATCCAATCAATATAGTTTCGAATTACGCCACTCTCTGCACTAGCTGCCGGTATCTTCTCATAGCGATCCAACTCTTTAAGTACTACTTCTTTCGTTGATTCAGGCATTCCTGTTGCGTCAATACGTTTACGCAATTCAGCGACTTCGCCAGTTTTCCCTTCACGGTCCCCTAGCTCAGTTTGAATAGCTTTCATTTGTTCACGTAAATAATATTCTTTTTGAGTACGCTCCATCGATTGCTTAACTTTTGTATTAATTTTCTTCTCTAGATCAAGTACTTCTTGTTCATCATGTAAACGAATAATTAAATGGTCTAAACGCTTTTTTACACTGAGCATTTCTAATACTTCTTGTTTATCTGCAATCTTGAATGGCAAGTGTGAAGCAATGATGTCCGCTAAACGACCTGGCTCTTCAATGTCTGCCACAGTACTGATGGTTTCGGAAGTAATCTTATTAGAGGCTTTCGCGTATCTTTCAAAATACGTTAACAGCGTCCGCATTAAAGCCTGTGTTTCAATATCCTTATCGATTGTTTCTTCCTTATCATCGATGTCAACAACCGTATATTTTTCTAACGCCCGATAGTTAGACCATGTTGCACGCGCTACACCTTCCACTAAAACACGCAGAGTTCCATTTGGTAATTTAAGCATCTGTTTAACATATGCCATCGTACCAACTGAGTAGAGATCTTGCTCATCAGGCTGTTCATCATGCATTTCTTTTTGTGTTACTAATAATATCAGTTGGTCCTCTAACATCGCTTGTTCTAGCGCCGCTACAGAACGATTTCTACCCACATCAATATGTAACACCATCGACGGGTATACTAAAAGTCCACGTAAAGGCAATAATGGTACATTTGTTGTTTTTTGTATTGTCACCATGCGGGTATTCACCTCCGTCAAAATTTTCTTATTCACTCCCACGCTACTAGTATGTGTCTAAAAAGCTGATTCACACTAGTTAATCAATTGAGCCAAAAATTTCATTTAATTACAGTTGGCTTTATGTATGAATGAATAAAAAGCTGACTGTCGAATGTGCGAATATTGCACAATCGAAGTCAGCTAAATTACTCTTTATCTCATAACAATAGACAGCCACGTCTGTTCGTTATGCTGAAGTTTTTGTGTCGCTACCTTCATCGAGTTCAGTGCCATCTTCAAGAAGCAATTTCGGTTTTTCTTTATCCGTAATTGTTTTTGCCGTAATGATACATTTTTTCACGTCTTCACGTGAAGGTAATTCGTACATTACATCAAGCATTGTTGACTCAATAATTGAACGAAGACCGCGTGCACCTGTTTTTCGCTCAATTGCTTCTTTTGCAATTTCAGAAAGGGCACCTTCATCAAACTCAAGCTCAACACCATCTAATTCAAGCATTTTTTGATATTGCTTAGCTAGTGCATTTTTAGGCTCTGTTAAAATTTGTACAAGCGCAGCCTCGTTTAATTGCTCTAGGCTTGCAAGTACCGGTAATCGACCGATGAACTCTGGAATTAAGCCAAATTTCAATAAATCCTCTGGAATCAGCTTTGCCATAATTGAGCCTTCTTCCACATCAATTTTGTTAGGATCTGAACCGAAGCCAATTACTTTTTCACCCTGACGACGTTTAATAATGGACTCTATTCCATCAAACGCTCCACCCACAATAAATAAGATGTTCGTAGTATCGATTTGTAAGAACTCCTGATGAGGATGCTTACGGCCACCTTGTGGTGGGACACTCGCAACTGTACCTTCTAAGATTTTAAGAAGTGCTTGTTGTACACCTTCACCCGATACATCACGTGTAATGGATGGATTTTCAGATTTACGTGCAACTTTATCGATTTCATCAATATAGATGATCCCTTTTTCAGCACGCTCAATATCGTAATCTGCTGATTGAATTAATTTTAATAAGATATTCTCAACGTCCTCACCAACATAGCCGGCTTCAGTTAGTGAAGTAGCGTCAGCAATAGCAAAAGGAACGTTTAATATACGCGCCAATGTTTGGGCTAATAAAGTTTTACCGCTACCAGTTGGGCCGATTAACACAATGTTCGATTTCGCTAATTCTACATCATCAATTTTACTATTTGTATTAATGCGTTTGTAGTGATTGTAAACCGCAACTGCTAAAGCTTTTTTAGCACGTTCTTGACCTATTACATACTCATCTAAAATCGTTAAGATTTCTTTCGGTTTTGGAATATCTTGGAATTCAATTTCTTCTTCAACGCCCAGTTCCTCTACAACGATTTCTGAACAAAGTTCGATACATTCATCACAAATATAAACACCAGGACCCGCAACTAGTTTACGTACCTGTTCTTGTGGTTTCCCACAGAATGAGCATTTTAAATTGCCTTTTTCATCATTAAATTTGAACAATATGTTTCACCCCTATTCAAGCAACAATCTTACAAGATTATTGAATCATTATCAAATAAATTGTCTGCATCCATTTACACCACGGCGTTTATGGTTCAAGATTTTTGACACTCATTGTACAAAAAACATGAATATTGCCACAAAGTTTCCATTTCATTAACTTAATAAATTCCAGCTCACCATCATAGCGAGTAGTTTAACAAATGTTATCCACTACTTAGGATGAGTCTAAATTCTACTAATCATACCTTTTATTACCACATAAGTGTAAGTAACTGATTCTTCAGATAGCTCTAGTGACCAGAGACCTTACGTTTAGCCAAACTACCTGACCTTCTTCAGTTGGTATTGACTCGTGACTTCACGTTTATACTTAGTAGTACAAGTTACAATTTTTTTAAAATCTATTACATTCGCCAGAGGCTTAACTTCATTCAGAAGAGGATGTATTTCGTTGTTCCTCATTTGGAAGAATTGAGACATCAATCAATTAAACCCTATCTCTGCTGAATAAAGTCAAATTTTAGCATCGTGTGATAAGTCAAACAACACTATGTATTAGAGAAATGTAAAGGCTTTGCCTATCCCTCTTCAAAAAAGCACTCCTTTTGGAGGATGCTTTTGCAGTGAAAGTAGTCGTAAAACTAAACCTAACGTGGAATCTAGCTACACCTAAACACACAATATGTGATAAAACAAGGCACGGTTTAATGCCGTACCTTGTTTTCATTTTTCTATCCAGTTACAAAAAAATCCTATTCAGTAATTTTAGCGTTTTCTACTAAAAATTCAACTGTTTTTTGAATTTTAATGTCGTTTTCAAGAACTGCTGTGCCACCTAAAGCACCAGTAATTTGCTCTTTTGTCATGTTAAATTGAGCAGTCATTTTTTCTAATTCAGCTTCGATATCAGCTTCAGTAGCTTCAACTTTTTCAGCTTCTGCAATTGCTTCAAGAGTTAAAGATACACGTACACGGCTTTCTGCTTCTTCTTTCATTTGTCCGCGTAAATCTTCTTCTGATTGACCTGAGAATTGATAGTAAAGGTCTAAGTTCATACCTTGCATTTGTAAACGTTGACCAAATTCTTGTAACATACGATCAGTTTCAGAGTTAATCATACCAGCAGGTACTTCAAAATCAGCATTTCCAGCTGCTTTTTCAACTAATTCGTCACGAAGTGCTGCATTTGATTCAGCTAGTTTTTGTTCAGCAGTTTGCTCTTTGATTTTAGCGCGTAAAGCTTCTACACCTTCAACTTCTGGGTCTAATTCTTTAGCGAATTCATCGTTTAGTTCTGGAAGAACTTTTGTTTTAACTTCTTTTACTGTTACTTTGAAAGTAGCTTCTTTACCAGCTAATTCAGCTGCATGGTATTCTTCTGGGAAAGTAACAACTACGTCTTTAGATTCGCCAGTTTTAATACCTACAAGTTGCTCTTCGAAGCCAGGGATGAATGAACCTGAACCGATTTCTAGTGGGTAGTCTTCACCTTTGCCACCTTCAAACGCATCTTCACCTACGAAACCTTCAAAGTCGATAACAGCTGTATCGCCTTCTACGATTGCTTCGTCTTCTTTAATTTCTAGCTCTGCTTTACGAGCTAATTGTTCTTGAATTTGTGCTTCTACTTCTTCATCAGTAACTTCTACTGGAAGTTTTGTAACTTCTAAACCTTTGTACTCACCAAGTTTTGGCTCTGGTTTCACTGTTACTTGAGCAGTAAATGTAAAATCTTTACCATGTGCGAAGTTTTCTGTACCAGAAATTTCTGGGTAATCTACTGGCATAATACCAGCTTCATCGATAGCTTTTGAATAAGATTCAGGAACGATGATTTCTAATGCATCTTGGTATAAAGATTCAATACCAAAGCGTTGTTCAAACATATTACGAGGCATTTTCCCTTTACGGAAACCTGGTACGTTAATTTGTTTTACAACTTTTTTGAACGCTTGGTCCATTGCTGCGTCTACTTCTGCAGCAGGTACTTCAATTGTAAGAGTACCGATATTACCTTCTTGTTTTTCCCATTTTGCTGACATGTATAAATACCTCCAAATAAATAATCAAGTTTATTGTTAGACAATTCATTCGTAACTACGATTTTGACAACCATTTTAGTATAACATAGATGCGTATAGTTTCAACTTATTTCATACTTCATGTAGTTCCGTCATTTTTTCTAACATTTGTAAAAAGTCAATGATTTCATAGTTCATTTCCTGTACTTTTCCGAGCATAGATTGTACAAAGTCAATATAACTATAGGCAATATCATCAGCTTCATACTGGTGCCATTCAAACGGATACGTCACAATGGCATGCTTCGCCATTAAATATTGTACCATTTCCAACGTCGATGGGTCTTGCTCTAATTTATTTTCGATTATTTTTTTTACTTCCCTATACTGAGGCAACTGATTTGGTAAGACTAAATTGATAGGGTTAATAATCTTTGTTCCATTAAATTTTGAAACAGTAATCTCAATTGACACTTCTTGTTCCACTAATAGAATTAACGCTAAACTCTGAACAAATGGATGGATTGTAGGACATTCAATAATATCTTTCAATGCTGTCTTTAATTGCCTTACATTCGTCTCCATTAAACGATGCAGTCGAATAGATTGTTCATTTGCCGTTAAGGCACTAAATACCGAAAGTTCATATTCTTGCTCTTCTAACAATCGTTTTGCATCTTCTTTTTTTTGGAGATTCCTTGCAACATCTTGATTCAAGCTTCTTAAGCGTTCAAATTTCTCAAGCTGATCTTCCGGAAGTACATTTTCTTCTATTAATGTCGAAATTAACGACTCTACTTGATGGTATTCCTTTAATTGCATACATACAGTAATATACAGCTCCATTACTTCCACATATAAAGTCGTACCCATAGCGAACAATTGCTCACAAACATTTTTAACTTTATCGTATGCTTTTAATTCATATAAAGCATATGCATAAGCACTTAATGCCATTTCATCCCCATCTTCATATAAAAATGCTTTTTCAAAGCTGGCCACTGCCTCTTCATATTGATAATTTTCCGCATACATATGTCCTTCACGTATTAATGTCTGAACAGCACCAGGAAAAACAACAATATTGTCATGTTTTATAACATGTCGTTTTCGCTTTGTCATTTTTCTCACCTCTTTACGACTATTTAACTTATTAGTTTCTATATGAATCATCAACATATCATGGAGTTGATTTACGAATTTGACCGTGGGCTTAATGAGGAGTTGCGATGAGCTACTGGGGGTTAGTCACAAAAGCGTTATCACTGATCTTTGCGCGTTCCTCTAATGATTCCAACCGTAGTCTCATCTGTAATGCTCCCCTCATTTACTCCAAATCTCATTAGATGATATACGTTTTACATATGTCATTTTTAACTTTCAACGATGACCATATTAATTTACTCCCTACTTATTAAAAAAAATCATTGCTTTAGCATTACATATTTTGTAATAAATTGTATTATAATTAATAATATCTTTCATTTATTACTTTTTACAGGCATTCAGCATTCAGCTAACTACAGACAAAACATGTGTCGCTGTCGCTTTGCTTTCGCACAAAAAACATCTGTTGCTGTCGCTTTGCTTTCGCACAAAAAACATCTGCAGGAATGCACAGAGCTGATTCCTGACGCAATTATGCCGTAGCATAATTGCTGGCAAAAGTTCTTCACAAGGAGTGGAATACATGCAATTAATAGATACAGTTAGTGAATTTGGTAGTAGCATCTCTCCTATGTTTGAGGCACTACCAATTAAAGTTGTTTCGTTTTCTACAGCGGACAATCCTTATCAGAAGGATTACCCGATCGAATTTGAAATACTCACACGAACAAAGATTGATTTATACACGCAAGAAGCAAATACACATATTATAAGTATCCAAGGTTACATTCCTGGCTCCATTTCAATCGGACACCAACATGAGTCACTTTTTATTATTCCCCAAAGTGTACACATTGAATGCAACTATAAACTTCTAAGTATCGACCAAAAAGATATGCAACGAATCTTACAGCACGCCGAACCGAATCTTCATTATAGCGAATGGCTAATCGAAACCATTAAAAATGCAAATATTCTTGTTGAATTAAAAACCAATCAAAATACTTATACTGAATGGCCGCTCGGTATAAAGTCAGCCCTTATATCATAACTAAGATGAGACATACTTAAATAGGTATGTCTTTTTTTGTGCTCCTTGAATAAGTCTTTCCCTTTTTGTTGCTTGTCTATCATATCAACTTTTTGTTGTTTCTGGAATTCCCATTGCGAATATACTTCTATATCACTAGAAAACTTTACAAATCAACAAATTCATCGTTGAAGCGTTATAATAAAAAGACCTAGCTCCATATAAGCATTTTTACTATGTTCTACTAACACTTCGAAAAGAATGCTCTTATAGAGAATTAATTTAACCTCGGGGGAATTACAGATGGATATTAAAAATACATTACAATCATTCTCAACCATGACATCTTCAGAACGACAAGAATTTATGTTACAAAAGGGCGATTGGTTGTTACAAGAAATGTTAACGCACATTGGTTCACCAGATGCCGAATTACGAGACAAATTAATTTATCGAACTTTTATTGATCTACTTAGCGACAATTTACTGAGCAATGAACAGCTACAATATTTATTTGATACTGTAATAGGCGACGATTATTTATTTTTAAACATAGGCGAAGAAATGACAGATAGTGTCTTCACTCGTTCGTTTTCTGCTTTACTTGTAGCAAGTATTCTCGCAAAAGATGCTGAACTACTAATTTTAAAGGATGAGCGTTTACAAATTTTCTTTAAAAAGATCGGTCGCTATTTATTATTGGAAAAAGATACGAGAGGACATGTTCAAGATAAAGGTTGGGCGCATAGCATTGCACATGGTGCAGATTTAGCGGCTATGACAATTAAACACCCCAAATTTGATTTACAACATGCGCCTTTAATCTTGCATGCTTTGAAACTTGTTACTTGGAAAGATACTGTTTTTGTCAACGACGAGGAGGAACGCTTAGTTAATATTATTGAAGCGTTACTAGCTCGAGACTACTCTGAGGAAGCATTAATAGAATTTGCCGAACAGGCATTTGATAAATTTGAAATGCATTTAGTGACTCAAGGTTATAACGAAGCCTTTTTCAGCGGACGAACATGTACATTAAATTTAATGAAAACATTGTATTTTGCTTTAAAGATGCAAAACCTAGCCCCAAATCTTCAAAATACTATTTATGGACAAGTCGCAAAATGGCTAAAACTAGGTGCATAAAATATCTGGCGTAATTAGACGAGCTAAAGCGAATTTCACTTTCTTTCTGCTTCAAACATTTAATTTCGTTCCCATACCAAATTTAGCAAACTAAGAATCCCCTTAGTTTGCTTTTTTTACTTTTCAAGTAAAATATCAAGAATACAATAAATGGAAGTTAGTAATTATATTAACATAATTTATATTCGTTTCCGAAATACCCCTTTCCAATCATCCCTTACATTGAAAGTTTATCCTTATATATCCATAATATTTCTTTTTGTTTACTCACATTTTTTAAAAACGCAACAATAAAGCATTCAATAACCTAATTTAACGGCGATTTTATTACAAAATGACGTCTGAAATGTGAAATGACATTTTCACAAAAAAAACTATTTACATAGTTAAGGATAAGAAACTCAGTGTTTTCAACGTTTGAACAGTGTTTATTATATTAAACACAAAAATACTAATATTGAAATAACGATTTTTGTTCAAAAAATGTTCATATTTATCCCCGGTTTACTATTAAAAATATAAAAAAATAATTTTTTTTCTTTCAAACGGGGCGTATAATCCTATATGCAAACGACGACATTTGTGTCGATCGATTATGACATATTGTTTGAAAATCGATTACACAGATTAATGACTTTGTGAACGCTTGCAATAGACCAATCAAATACTAAATTCAATGTTTCATAGTGAACCATGCCATTGTTAGTATTTCTGATTATTTGATTGGTACAACAATTAAAAGAGGTGACCGTATTACCCACTATTTATAATTTCGAATCTATATATAAACACATGAAATTTATGAATAGCCGTTTTATAGAAAGGAGTCAAACATGAAGAAAAAGTTAAGCTTAATGTTTGTTGCATTTAGTGCGCTAGCAATTCTTGCTGGCTGTGAACCCCTAACAATTTTTGATCCTAAAGGGCCTAATGCCAAAACATTATCAGACACAATTATTTTATCCATTATTACAATGGCCTTTATATTACTAGTCGTGTATGTGCTTTTAGCATTTATGCTAACTAAATATCGTGCTTCAAAATCATCTGCCGATTATGAGCCTCCTCACGAAGAGGGTAGTCATCTACTTGAAATAATATGGACAGTTATCCCTATTATCATAGTGGCATTCTTGGCAGTTGTTACTGTAAGAACAACAAGTACAGTCGAGACAACACCAGAAGGTTATGACAATAAAGAGCCACTTGTTATTTACGCATCATCTTCTAACTGGAAATGGCATTTTAGCTATCCAGAGCAAGGTGTTGAAACTGTAAACTATGTAAATATTCCAACTGACCGTCCAATCGAGTTTAAACTTTACTCTTTCGGACCAATCACAAGTTTCTGGATTCCACAATTAGCTGGTCAAAAATACGCGATGAGTGACATGTTAACAACTATTCACCTTGCTGCAGATGTGCCTGGTTCATACATGGGCCGTAACTCTAACTTTAACGGTCGCGGTTTTGCTGAAATGGAATTTGAAGCAGAAGCTATGACACAAGAAAAATTCGACGAATGGGTTTCTGATGTGAAATCAAAAGAAAAACCATTAACAGAAGAAAAATTTGATGAACTATTAAAAGCAGAACACGTTGGTCGTTCAAGCTATTCATCTACACACTTAGAATTTAGACCTGCTCCAATGGAACACAGTGAACACATGAAAATGGGCGGCATGGATCATAGTGATATGGACATGTCCGAAGATGAAATGGATCACTCTAAAATGGAGCATGGGAATCACTGATTCACAAAAAAATTTTGAAGCAACACATTCACATTAATTTTTACACCTGAAAGGAGCGCATCCAATGAGTATGGAAGAAGTATTCCATCCTATGCAAGAACCGATGATTTTAGCGGCAGCTATTAGTATCGTAGTTGGAGCCGTTGTTATCGTAGCTGGCCTTACATATTTCAAAAAATGGGGCTATTTCTACAAAAACTGGCTATCAACTGTTGACCATAAAAAAATCGGTATTATGTATATCGCTACAGCACTTTTGATGCTATTCCGCGGCGGTATCGATGCACTATTAATGCGTGCACAAACGGCAGTTCCAGATAATGGACTTCTTGATGCACAACACTATAATGAGATTTTCACAACACACGGTTTATTAATGATTTTATTCATGGCTATGCCATTCGTAATTGGTTTAATGAACATTGTAATCCCACTGCAAATTGGTGCTCGTGACGTTGCCTTCCCACGTCTGAATGCAGTCAGCTTCTGGTTATTTGCAGCTGGTTGTGGTTTATTAAACCTATCATTTATCATTGGTGGTTCACCTGATGCTGGTTGGACAGCATACTTCCCATTAGCTGGGACAGAATTCAGTCCAACTGTTGGGAACAACTACTATTCTTTAGCTTTACAATTATCAGGGATTGGTACGTTAATGACTGGTGTTAACTTCATCGCAACAATCATTAAAATGCGTGCACCTGGTATGACATTAATGAAAATGCCAATGTTCACTTGGTCAATTTTAATTACAAACATTATTATCGTATTTGCATTCCCAGTATTAACTGTAGCACTTGCATTAATGATGCTTGACCGTCAATTCGGTACACAATTCTTTGCAATGCAAAATGGTGGTATGGATATGCTTTGGGCCAACCTATTCTGGGTTTGGGGACATCCTGAGGTTTATATCGTTATCCTACCTGCTTTCGGTATCTTCTCTGAAATCATTGCGACATTTGCACGTAAAAACTTATACGGCTATAAATCAATGGTTATGAGTATGGTCGTTATTTCGTTACTTTCATTCTTAGTATGGGCCCACCACTTCTATACAATGGGTCACGGTGTAATGGTAAACAGCGTATTCTCTATTACAACAATGGCAATCGCTGTTCCGACAGGGGTTAAAATATTTAACTGGTTGCTCACAATGAGACACGGTAAAATTCAATTTACAACTCCTATGCTTTATGCTCTTGGCTTTATTCCTATCTTCACAATTGGTGGGGTTACAGGGGTAATGCTTGCAATGGCAAGTGCTGACTATCAATATCATAATACGATGTTCTTAGTTGCCCACTTCCACTATGTATTAATTCCAGGTACAGTATTCGGTGTACTTGCAGGTTACCACTACTGGTGGCCAAAAATGTTCGGTTTCCGTTTAAATGAAAAACTAGGTAAAGCAGCTTTCTGGTTTATCGCAGTATGCTTTAACGTAACATTCTTCCCTCTATTCATTTTAGGTTTAGATGGTTACGCTCGTCGTATGTACACTTACTCTGAGTCAACTGGCTACGGTCCATTGAACATGCTATCGTTCATCGGTGGTATTGGTCTTGCTGTCGGCTTTGCGTTAATCGTATATAACATTTACTACAGCTGGAAACATATGCCACGTAATGAAAAAGCAGATGTTTGGGATGGTCGTACGCTAGAATGGGCTACTCATTCTCCAGTACCAGAGTATAACTTTGCAGTAGTTCCAACGGTTACACGTTTAGATGAATACTGGTTCGCGAAAAAAGAAGGTCGCGATATTACAGCCGGTAAAATTGAAAAAATTCACATGCCTAACAACACTGGCACTCCATTCTGGATGAGCGGATTCTTCTTCCTTGCAGCATTCTTTGCTGTATTCAATCTATGGGTTCCAGCAATCATTAGTATGATTGGTGTATTTGGCTTTATGATTCATCGTTCATTCGAAAAGGATCATGGTCGATACATTTCAGTTGAAGAAGTTATGGCAACTGAAAAAAGCTTGAGAGGTGATAAATAATATGAAAATCGATTCTTCACTTCCATTAGAATATAGTACAGAAGAAAATCGCCTGAAAATTTTCGGTTTCTGGATTTTCCTTGGTGCCGAAATCGTATTATTCGCCACACTATTTACAGTGTATTTCACACTTCAAACACGTACAGGTAGTGGCCCAAATGGCGCTGAGATTTTCGAACTAACACCAGTATTATGGGAAACATTCTTATTATTAACAAGTAGTTTCACAATTGGTCTTGGTGTTCATGCAATGCGCATTGGCAATAAAAAAGCGATGATGGCATTTTTCATCATCACACTTCTATTAGGTCTTGGCTTCTTAGCCATTGAGATCGATGAATTTGTCACATATGTTAATGAAGGTGCAACAATTCGAACAAGTGCATTTTTATCGGCATTAATGACTTTACTTGGTACGCACGGTCTCCACGTAACATTTGGTTTCTTCTGGGGCGTTGCCATTTTAATGCAAGTAGCTAGCCGTGGTTTAAACCCACAAACGGCTAACAAAGCGTTTATCTTCTCACTGTACTGGCACTTCTTAGACGTTGTTTGGATTTTCATCTTCAGCTTCGTCTACTTGAAAGGACTGATTAGCTGATGAAGGAATTATTCCCAAAACAACATGTGATGGGCTTCGGCTTCTCACTATTACTAACAGTTGTAGCTTTAGCTGTTGTTAAATTCGATATGTCTCTTAACATGGCATTTGGTGTTTTACTAGTAACTGCTCTTGCACAAGCAACAGTACAATTAGTATTATTCATGCACATCGGTGAATCTGAAGACAAGAAAACGTTATATACAACGATTTTATATTCAGTATTCGTAGGTGTTGTCACAATCATTGGTACATTATTCGCAATGATCTGGGGCTATAATTGATAAACAGAGCCGAGAAAATGATATCATTTTCTCGGCTCTTTCTTTTTGTCTTACTAATTTCTCAACTCAAAAATACCAATCCTTCTTATGTCTTGCCCCTCACTTACTTATTTACAAACATAGTTGGCATTGATCTGTTAAAAGTTTGTATAGCAGTCTCAAATTTTGAAGAACTCCCATTTACCAAAAAAGCTTTCTGGCTCAGCATGCTCACCTATATGAAACTACTAGCTACAATAGTCCCTTGCTATAACACAAAACCATTAGAAACCTCTATTCAATAACTAATCCACTAATGTTCGCTTATTGCCCCCTAGCACCATTGCTATTTAAATTTAATAACAAAAATATATATGGCGTAAATCTACTTTTTATTTCATATATAAAAGAGATAGCTATATCCTTTAATTAATATTCAAGCACCACTTTTTTTGCGACTTAGGCTAAGTAAGAAGGCTTATAAACAGTAGCATACGTTGGGCATTTACTATTATTTTAATATTAAATTAGTAAATTTTAAAAAATAACGAAACTTTTCCTTTTATAGTCATGTATACTAGTAGATATTGTTTTTACCAAGAATAGGAGATGAAAGTAATGAACAAATTTTTTAAAGTTTTAAGTGTTGGAGCACTAGCACTAACACTGGCAGCTTGTAACAGTAGCGCTACCCCTAAGAAAGACACAACTAATACAAGTAAACTCACTTTAGAGCAAGTGTATGAAAAAGCGGTAGAGCGCCAATCAGACATTAAAAGTACAACTGCAAAAATGGAGTTGACTCAAGATTCCAAAGTTGAAGCAGGCGAACAATCTATGGAGTTTTCCATCAAATCAAATATGGATATGGATGTAGTTACCGATCCAATTGCTATGCACTTATCAGGTTCAATGACAATGCCAGATATGGCTAGTGCAGATCAAAAAAGTACAGAAATACCGATTGATATGTACATGAAGAAAGATCAAGGCTTTTTCATGAAGGATGAAGCAACTAATAGTTGGTTCAAATTACCAAGCGAGCAATTTGATGACATTATGGAACAAACTGCATCATCTGCGGATGCTAAGGCACAATTAGAACAGCTTAAAAACTATATTAAAGATTTCAAATTCGAACAAACTGATAATGCATATATCTTAACTTTAGACGCTAAGGGCGATGAATTTAAAGAACTGATCGATTCTGAAATTAGCAAATCAATGAAAGATATGGGTCTTGAAGAAAATCCACTTGATAACTTAACGATTGATAAAATACACTACGTTCTAGAAATCGATAAAAAGACTTTCGATACAACTAAAATGGATATGAATTTCGATTTGAAAATGAAGATTGAAAATCAAGAACTAGAAACGAAAACAAAATCAGTTGTGACATTCACTGAGTTCAATCACCTAAAAACAATCGATATCCCACAAGAAATTATCGATAACGCACAATCTACCCCTCAATAATAAACATAAAAAGGAATCTGCATACTTTAATGTACGTAGATTCCTTTTACTTTAGGTACTGCTTCAATTAGAACAGCACATTTACCTTATCAGACGAGTCTCTCCGCAATAAACTAATCACTTCACTAAAGGCAATTGGCCACGTTTAAAGCTTATCAACATCGGAAGGATTATCTATAGCATAATGAAGTAATCCTTCAAAATCCTTCAGTTCCGGATTAAGATTTATATACGTATATTCATAGTTCATTCCTAGTTTAGCTACAATTCGTAAAGAGGCCACGTTTTCAGGATGAACGACTGCAATAACCTTAAGTAAACCAATCTTATTGAACGCATAATTCAGTAAAGCTTGTGCAGCCTCATACGCAATTCCTTTCCCTCTATAAGCTTTCGAAATACCATAATAAATTTCGACCTCAGTTTCTTTTACATCATCTGGACCAAGGCCACAATAGCCAATTAACGTTTGCCTCTCCCTATCTACTATGGCTAGATTCAATTTATGTATTTTGGAAAGCGTATTTTTTTTGTTGCATTGAATGGACCACTCTATTATCCGCTGAACATCACCTCGACTAGGTACATCCTCTGGAATAAATCGATAAAAATCAGGCTCAGAAACTACTGCATACAATTCATCCAAATCAGTTAAAGCATATGGCCGAATGATCAGCCTCTCGGTTTCAATATGTAGATTTAAAAACATATTGTTTACTCCTTCAATTAAATTGAAATTAAAAAATCTTCATTCCTTTTGTGTACATATACTAATCCCAATAATTCTTCATTAAATCAGTTGCCCAACTTGGCTGCTTTAATTCACCTTTTGGTAAAAACTCTTTCATGACAGGTTTAATATCAATAATTGGCGTTCCATCAATAGCATCGAGGCCGCTAACGATTAATGTTCTATCTTTTAATTCTAGTAATTCTACAACCGTTACACCTATTTTGTTAGGTCTATTTTTGCCTCTCTGAGCGAAAATACCGACTTCCGGATAATCCTTATTATTTCTCGGATGTCTCGCTTCATATTGAATTTTCTCATCTACAACTTTATCAAAATAAAAAATTATTTCTAAATGAGAAAAATCATCAATCCCTTTTAAAGACGATGCATGTATATCTTTTGTCAATTCAACAGTAGAAATGACGTTACCCCAATTGTCATCTTCAATCATTTTTCGACTATTGCTCACTACAGCTATTGGTTTAATACTGTATACCATACAAAATGACCTCATCTATCGTTGTTTTCACTTGCATATCTTCCGTTTAATTCCAGTATACTCCAACGATTACCGATGTCAATTTTGGGAGAGAATACCTGCTTTTATTCTTTATCTACAGTTTTTTGGGGATTAAGTGTTAGTATACCGAACTTAATCCCTTTTATATTTCCTAGCATTGTAAATACTTCACTACCATGTCCATTTATTATCCTTCATAAAATGAAATCATTTTTATTCCCCTGACGTCCCATAGTCTTTTATCGTTATTTTTACCTCACACTGAATCGGTATCTCGCTAAATGTTTGATCCCAATCTTTTTTTAGCTTTTTCCATACTTTTGGATACTCTATTCTCAATCTTGTTCCAAACCCTGATACGTCCGTTTGATATTCTTTTTGTATCTTCTCTAAAACATTTTTCACAAGACGCTCTACCTCTTTTTCAGTAGCCCTTTCTGCTTTTTTCAAA
The DNA here is from genome assembly GCF_056322905.1 of Lysinibacillus sp. G1-3. Classification (NCBI taxonomy): domain Bacteria; kingdom Bacillati; phylum Bacillota; class Bacilli; order Caryophanales; family Bacillaceae; genus Lysinibacillus; species Lysinibacillus sp. G1-3. Next base: position 115,691 of record NZ_JBWHYQ010000005.1, on the reverse strand, counting down.
AACTTATTATCAAATGTTTTCTCAGAAAGTACCCAATGCTCAGCAATTCGCCCTTCAGATTCGATTTTTACATTAAATGAGATATTGTCTCCATCAACATGGGGTGTAATTTTACTTTTCATTGACAATATCTCGTATATAATCGGCTGATCAGTCCCTTCATAAAAACTTGTTACTAAACCACCTTTGCCCTTTCCAGTTATCCACGTAATCCCCTCTAATTCTTTTCCCGTAAGAAAACCTCGCAGTTTTTTTGTGCTACCTTTTATCACAGCTGCTCCGGCAAATCTAATTTCTCCATTTTCTGAAGTTACACTTTGCAACAAAAAACTTGCTCTAGAATTTAATTTTCCTTGTAACTTTGCAAATGTCATCGGTGGTAGTATCTTTGTCGTTCTTTTATGTCCTTTCATCATCTCAACAAGTTGAAACGCAGGAATTTTAGTTGGTTCGTTCGATTCAAGAATATTACTTGCATGATTTTTAGCGATTAGAAGAAGCGCACTTGGTCTCATTTCCAGTTCCCTAAGAAAAAAATCCATTGTTTGTGTTAGATTGAATGCACTTGCAAAATCCTCTCCTAGGACAATGACCTTTGAATGTTCTGCAAAGGCTCGTTTGTCGTTTTTTAACATCATATTACGCAAAGTAGGAAGAATAGCATCTCCGGTTTCTGAAACGTTTTTGTAAGCTTTTTGTTGTTTTTTACCTTCTTTCGCACCGGAACCAGTTGTCTCTGAGTTAACGAATTGATTGGTAATTGTAATCAGCTCTTTATTAGAGTTTCTAGCTTCTTGTTCCTCCAATGCCTCCCTAGAACTACTATCTGTTTCTACATCTAACGAGGTACCTACAACAAGACCTAAGTCTTCAATTTCTTTACTGCTCCAACAACCTGTAAGAATTAAAAGTATAAGAGATAATAGCAAACCTAAACGAAATCGCACCATCATATTGTTTAGTTTCATGTCTTTCCACCCTTCAACCTCGAAATAAAAAGTAAGAGTACTGGAAAAACACCAAATAAGAATAATGCAGCATTCCCAATCATATCACCGAACTTAAAGAGGTCATTGATATTTTTAGGCGTCATAGAAATAATGTAAATAATCGGTAACAAACCAAATATAAAGGGCTGTATGTTCTTTTTAAAGAGTTGAGCTAATCCTAAAGCAGCGGCAAAATAGGTAATAGAAAAGGTGGCGAATATTTGCATAATCCAAATCACGAGTAAAAAAGACTCAAATCGTTCAAAGATTAACCCCGGAATTTCAAAACTTCGCATAAGTTCTAATGTAGGCCATGTTCTCGTGACAACTCCATCGATTGATAAAGCACCTATTACCATTACAACTGTTATGACATAAAAGAATAAGGGAATCGTTAAGCCAACAAGGACGACTTTTACTGCTTTCGTTTTCTCCGACTGCTTCATTAATGCGACAAGCAACAGCATAATTTCAGGACCTAAAAATGCAAGGGTTGCTGTCTTTACTCCTTTTAATACTGGCATGACTCCCAATCCTAATACCGGACGTAGATTATCTATTTCAAATATGCCCAAGCTCATAAAAGCTACCAATAAAAAGAGGACAAACGTAATAGGAAAGATGATTTCAAATAGTCGAGCAATCGAATTGATTCCGCTACTAATCAAATAAAGCCCTATCCACATAAAGGGCAAAATGATAGCCCAAGTTGGCGTACCTTCGAGCAGAAAGAGTGAGGTTACTTCAGCCATTATCCTGACTTCAAATGCTGAAATTGTAAAGAAATAGACTATTATAAGCAAACTCAAAAACCAACCTACCCATTTCCCTACAATATCTTGGCTATATTGATAGAAGGTTTTTTCAGGATATTTTTGGCTTAATTTCACGATAATCACGGCTGCGATTATCGCAATGACGCCTCCTAAAAAAACACTAATCCATACATCCGGTGATTTGACCTTTTCAACAGATGTTCTTGGCAAGGTAAGTATTCCTGTAGCCAAAATATAATTAGCGAGGACAACAACTGCTTGTGAAGCCGTAATTTTGTCTTGTGAATTAATCATCATGCCAGTTTATTTCCTTTCCTAGTGACTAATCTTGACGGCTAGAATCTTTTGTATGCAACATCTTCGGACGACGTTTCATCATCATAAGTGGCATACGAACCATAAAGTCTTTCCAATCGTTTGCTCTATAAGGAACCGTCGGACTAACAAAAGGGATGCCAAAACTCTTCAACTTCACCAAATGACTGCAAAGAAGTAAGAAAAACAGGATAACCCCATATAAACCAAATAAAGCAGCAAAAAACATTGCTACGAAACGAAGCATGCGCAATGAAATTCCCGCATTATATTGCGGAATAGCAAAAGAAGAAATAGCTGTTAACGCAACAACAATTACCATAATGGGGCTAACAATCCCTGCTTGTACAGCAGCTTCCCCAATAACAAGCCCTCCGACTATTCCCATTGTAGGACCAATAGGCTTAGGCAAACGAAGCCCAGCTTCTCGTAAAATTTCAATAGCTACTTCCATAATTAGTGCCTCAATTATTGCAGGAAATGGAACACCTTCCCTCGTTCCCATCATAGACAATGCTAGCTTAGTTGGAATTAAGCCCTGATGAAACGAGACAAACGATATATAGATGGATGGTGCAAAAAGCGTAATAGTTGCAGCTAAATAACGTAATAGACGAATGAGCGTACTTGGCAACCATCGTTCATAATAGTCTTCTGGTGATTGCAATAACATACTAAATGTCACTGGCACGATTAATGCAAAAGGTGTCCCATCTAATAAAATTGCCACTCTTCCTTCCATCAAGGCAGCAAAAACACGATCTGGGCGTTCCGTATTCTGAACTTGTGTAAAAGGGCTGAGATAATTATCTTCGATTAGTTGCTCTACGTAGCCCGATTCCGCAACATCATCAATATTTATTGTTTCAATTCTTTTCTTAACCTCTTCGACCAAGTTCGGGTCTGCAATCTCATTAACATAGGCGATAACCAATTCTTTTTTTGTACGTTTACCTACTTGGAAATTGATAATTGATAAATCACTATTTTCACCATGTTGTCTCAATAGAGCCGTATTATCACTTAACGTTTCTGTAAAGCCTAATCTCGGACCTCGAACCAATGCTTCTGATACCGGTTCTTCAATATTGCGCGATTTTCCTTTGACTGTCCCGAGCATTAATACATTTGGCATTCCATCAATTATCAAGGCGGTCGTCCCTGCTAATATTTTGCCTACAGATTGCTTTACATCATACTCTTCTGTTATGTCACTAACGGAAAGAACTTCATTTTTAATAAATGTCTGTAAAAAGTCTCCTTTTTCATATAAAGACTCCAGATCATCTTTTTGTGAAAAATCCCCCATAAGAGATGTCAAAATATGTTTATCAATCAGTTCTTTATCTGACAGCCCATCAAGAAAAATAATCGTTGCACGTATGTCTGTGTTACTTATGTGAAACTCCCTAAAATGCACATCCCAGTTATGACCAATCTCTTTCTTAACAAGTTCAACATCTAAGTTGTAATTACCCGTATAATAATCAAATGACTCTTGGGAAGATTTCACTGTTTGGTGTTCAAGCTCATCTTTTGGTTTCGCCTGACCTTTTATTTTCACCATGTCATCGTCATTCATCTCTTGTTTAGATACTATCCCATTAAACAATTTGAAAATAATATAGGGAATGAAAAATACAATAAAACCTTGCATAAATACTTTCCATTCTGGAATGTAGGCTAAGATCTTTTCCCACATATTCATCACCCTCTTAAGCTGATAATAAAGCGAATTACAGCTTCACGTTTTATATAGTTCCATCATTATCTAAGCAACAGCATTTTAAACTTATTTCATTCAACATTATTCGCAAGATATGAATAAGGTTGTAATTATGTTGAAAATCTTTTTTGTGTAAAAAAAATCTTTTGCAATTGTTGTGCAAAAGATTTCAGTTACATGGTGATCACTATTAATTTTTAACTACTAATAAAATACATTAAAATATTGTCCTATATATGATATGGTATATTATCTACAATGCTATTTTAGAAGGTGGAAAACATGCTAGAAGTAAGTGAAAGTAAGTTAGCACAATATATTATACATTTTATTGACGATGCACTCGTGTTAGGTGAAGAATCATTAACACAACCAGAGGTCATGCTAGAGGCAGCTTTTACACAGCTAGCGTTTAGCAAAATTGATTTGGAACAGCAATTTGAATTTTTTCATGAAACAAATATTGGGTTAAATGAGGTTTACACATATGTGAGAGCAATTTTTGAGCAGGAAAATAGTTTCCTTGAACAATCAATAAACATTGCTAAACACTTACATAGTGTATCTCAGCACCCTAACATTAAAAGTGGCGAATTGTTTATTGGATTATTTGACAATTGTTTTCTGTCTACAGAAGCTAAAAAAATAATCGCCATCGTTAAAATTGATGAAAAAGAAATGTTTTTAGATGTAAAAAACGACCAAAATAAAATGGTTATCAACGGTATTGATGGCATCAATGTAAAGAAAGTCAACAATATGGCCATCATCGTAGATATGGGGCCGGAACAGACACCTGCTGTCTTTATGAAAACGAAAAGGAAAGAAGATATTATCTATTGGCAAGAACGTTTTTTAAAGATTAAAGCTGCAGATGAACATTATTATAAAACGAATTTAGCCTTAACAGAATGCAAAAAATATATCTTAAAAGAAGAAAGCTTTACAAATACTGAAAAACTAGGTCTTTTAAATAAAACGCTTGATTATTTTAGAAATGAAGATGAATTTCAAGTAAATAATTATATTGAAACGGTGTTTGAAAATGCGGAGCCAACACAAAAAGACATTATCATCAATTCGGTAAAACCTTATGAAACTGTTATTTCTGAGAGCGCACTTGAAAAGGCTGAAAAAAAATATAAACGTAAAATTAAACTCGACTCCAATATTGAAATCCAGGTAAACGTACAGGATATCGAAAAAGTAGATGAACTAATTGAAGTAGGCTACGATGAATCTACAAATCGAAAGTTCTACAAAATTTATTTCCAGGAAGAACTATAAATCAATTAGGCCTTGGCGTAGTTGCGTCCAGAATCGGCTTAAAGAAGTTAAATTCTAAGAGACTTCCCTAGTATACAAAGGAAGCTCCTTACCATAGCGTATGGTTGATTTCCGTTCCGACTGGGCGCTTTGCCGCTGCCGCTTTGCTTTCGCTACAGAAAACATTTGTTGTTGCTGTCGCTACGCTTTCGCACAGTTAAAACATTTGCCGCTGACGCTTCGCTTTCGCACAGTTAAAACATTTTGCCGCTGTCGCTTCGCTTTCGCGCAGTTAAAACATTTTGCCGCTGTCGCTTCGCTTTCGCGCAGTTAAAACATTTTGCCGCTGTCGCTTCGCTTTCGCGCAGTTAAAACATTTTGCCGCTGTCGTTTCGCTTTCGCGCAGTTAAAACATTTTGCCGCTGTCGCTTCGCTGAAGGCAATTATATTAATTACCAATGATTTCGTATTACCTAAAATCCACGGCTTTAAATAGCTCAATAGCTCTTCCATCACCCTAATATCCCCTATTATTAGCTATACATCGAATTTGTTAATATGTTACAATTGAGTTAAATATTTTTATAGATATAGGGGGATCTTTTTAATATGTCCTATGTAAACGATTTACAGTATTATATTGATAGTGCTTCAATCGGAATTTTACTCGAACTTCTTTTGGTGACAACTTGTATTTCAACTATTATTTATTTAGTAACTAAAAACCAATATATTTCGTACCTTTCGTCTGCACCAACATTTTATTTTCTTTCAATAATTTTGTACCACAATTCACACTTCATTCTCCTTGTCTTAGCAATGACAATACAAGCCTTAGTTATTTTATTTATCCAGAAGAAGAATCTACTAAAGGTAATAACAATGAAAGACAAAGCTCACGACAGTATTTAACATGATAAAAAAGGACTTGTTTGTTATGATTTATCAACAAGTCCTTTTACTTACCTTATACTCTTCCATGTTTTAATGCTCTGGTCCCTCATCCTCATTTATTTCATTTTACATTTCCGGAGCGTCCATACCGAAATTTGCCCATTCCTCTTTAGCCGGACCATAAATGCCGGGAACAGTTAACCCCGCCTGTCGCATAAGAACCGTCATTTGTCCCCGATGGTGATTCTGATGTTGAATCAAGAACATTAAAAGTGTACCAATTTGCATGTCTTGACCGAAAAATTGAATGTGCTCGTGAAGGGTTTGATCAGTCCAATTTGTTTTTACCGCTTGCATAAACGCATTATTAGCTTGAGAATAGCTATTTGCAATAAATTGCGCTGAAGTAGGAACAGGATAATCTTTAATTGGAGCATCAAATGTTAAACTTGTATTCGAAGTAATAATGCGAATTGCAGTGACCGTATGCCAAGCAATACGTCCTAAAGTCCAATTTTCAGACGTTATTTCCTGCTTAAGTGATTCATCAGTTAGATTATTCAATAACTTCTGTGTACAATCGGCTTCAAACTCCCAAGACTTAAAAAAACCATTTAATGTCTGATACATAATAATCCTCCTCTTTCTTGCGTTAATAATTTCCTTAAAAATGACGCCAACATATAAATGCTCCCATCGTAAAGGAAGTGATTAATTTACAAATTATTAGAGTTTATCAATATAATCATTTAATTGTTTTTGATTCATCGATCCCTTTATCTTGTTCTTTAATATACCTTTAGAATCGAAAATAAAAGTTGTTGGATATGCCACTACTCCAAATGATTTTTGAAGTGTACCATCTAAATCAAGAAATATAGGGAAATTCAAATTGTATGACTCTTGAAATTCAATGGCATTTTCAATACTATCAACAGAAGTTGTATTAATCGCTAACAGCTCAACATTTTCAGATTTATTATTATAAAAATCCCTAAATTCAGAAGCCTCTTCTTGACAAGGTCCACACCAAGATGCCCAAAAGTTAACGATTAAGACCTTTCCCTTGTATTCTTTAAACGTTGTTGTTGATTCGTCTAATCGTGTTAACTTTGCATCAAAAGCAAGCTGTTTTGTTCCATCTTCATTTTCTACTAATGGGTTAACTGTTGTTTCTTTTAGGAATACATCTTTCAAAACAATTCCAACAAGTAATACGATTAATAAAGCTGAGAAATATAAACCTAAACGCTTTTTAAATTGCATAAATGATCACCTACATTACCCTTTAAATATTATTTTTCTTCAAGCATACCTAGATTGAATTTTGATAAGATACTATTAACTTTTCTTTGGCATTTTGACCAGCTAATCCTGTTTTAAATAATTCAGTAGCATTTTGATGATCTACTATTTTTGTAAATTGTTGTTTTAATAAGTTTTCTATTAAAACATCGAGCATCTCGCCTGCGCTTTGTTCTGTGTCTTGTCCCTTTGGTAATTTGATTTCTTTAATCATTACTCTTTCACCATTTAAATTTGTGACATAATGACGAATATAATCATCTTCTTTTTTAATTTCATATTTCGCTTTACTCTGTTTATTTTTATCTAAAAATAAATTTGGAGATAGTCCATTTAGTTCATCTTTTTTTATTGTATTTATGTAATTATTATTTGTAGATGGGATCATCATTCTATTTACCTCCTTCATTAATTATTATAGAGGATACCCCTTTTATTTGAGTATCAATTATTACTTACTTTTACCATTATATAAATTATTTACCACATTAATCAATTCCATAAATTCGCTCTACTCTATAACCGCAACGAACCCTTTAAAGACCATTTACGCCTCATTATGTAACAATACGAAAAAATTCCCACACTAATATTGACTTCATTTTTTTCTGGTGGTACATTTACTAAACTAAATTTAAATATTTTCCAAGGGGTTGAAATTGATGAAAATAACTAAACATTAAAGGCAAGCATAAGGAAGCTTATCGCTACGAACATTTTTATGATGAAACCCCGTTTTTGGCTTATAGGGGATGCAATGACATCGGAAGTCATGTACAGAAAACGAACGGATATTAAGATCTCTAATCAAGTTTTAAGTGCGGATGGTGGGCTAATTGACCAACGCCTGCGCAAGCTATCACATATTTAAAAGGAAATGGGTTATTAAAACCCAAGAGGGCATAAAAATGGACCAACAAATTTTACATGATGATAAAAAGCTACAGAAAGCTTTTTTTAATTTTCTAATACCTGTAATGCTAGCGAATGTGCTGCAATCTTTAGGGCAAGTCTTTGGCATGTTTATAGTTGGACGTAATTTAGGAGTTGATGCGCTAGCGGCGATTTCAGCATTTTTCCCATTCTTCTTCTTTTTAATGGCATTTGCTATTGGGATTGGCTCTGGTAGCTCGATTTTAGTAGGGCAAACATATGGGGCAGGCAATCATGAGAAGATGAAGGAAGTTGTTGGGGTAACACTAGCCTTCACGACGATTATATCAATTGTCGTCGCAATTTTTGGTGGCTTTTTCATTGAATGGATTTTACGTTTTATGCAAACACCTGCAAACATTTTAGATATGAGTATTAGCTATGCTCAAATTTTATTTTTCACCCTACCGATTATGTTTTGGTATATGGTGTACACTACCTTTATGCGTGGTGTAGGTGACTCTAAAACACCTTTTCTATTTTTAGTTATAAGCGTTATTTTAAATATTGCATTCCTACCACCATTAGTTTTTGGTTGGCTTGGTCTACCTGAATTTGGCTTAAACGGTGCTGCTTATGCCTCTGTTTTATCCAATCTAGTAACGATGTTATTATTATTTGCCTACTTGCATAGAACAAAGCATATTTTGCGCCTAGACAAATCGATATTACAGCATTTTAAATTAAAGAAGGATATTTTAGCTTCATTATTAAAGTTAGCCATTCCAGCCAGCATTAGTATGGTTGCAATCTCTGTAGCAGAAATTGCTGTAATAGGCTTCGTTAATGTTTACGGCTCCAATGCTACTGCCGCTTACGGTGTTGTCAATCAAGTGGCTAGCTATGCACAGGTGCCTGCGATGAGTATCGCGATTGCGACATCTGTATTTGTGGCGCAAGCTTTAGGAGCTAACTCTACAGAAATGATTAAAAAAATTCGTCAACTAGGTGTGCTGATTAACTATATTTTAGGTGGCACGATTATTTTAATTATGTATTTATTTGCGGAGCCTATTTTATCTTTCTTTATTGATCAACAGAATACGGTACTGATTGCAAAAAATTATCTATATATTGCATTTTGGAGCTATTTAATTTTTGGCCATACACAAACAGTTTCGGCTACAATGCGAGCTACAGGTGTTGTCTTATGGCCTACAATTTTCCTAGTTATCGCGATTTGGGTAGTCGAGGTGCCATTAGCGTTTGTTTTATCGCACTACACTACATTCGAGCTAAATGGTGTTTGGTTAGCTTACCCTGCTGCCTTCTGTGTACATTTTGTATTACAATACGCTTACTTCAAGCTAGGCTGGCAAAAACGAACATTAAAAGCAATGCTAAGCGATTAATCATTAAAATTACTGTAGACAAAGCTATACATTACTTTGTCTACAGCAATTTTATAAGTATTTCAAACTTCCACAGGAGGAATTATTCCCCAAACTAATAAGAGAAAGAGTACTAAACCAATTAAAAAGAATATAACTGACGTAATAAATATCGGACCTAGTTGATAAGTGAACTTTTCCCTTTTCTGAATTATACCTGTTTGCCCACTAACTTGAGATGTAAATAACCTAGTCATAGCTCCACCACTACTCGAAAAGTAAAAACTACCCCCAGCAAAAGCTATACCAGTGAAAAACATTATCTCGATAAACCTTACGGAGAAAAATGAAGCAATAAAATACGAAATTAAAACTTCTACAATAAATGCCACTATCATAATAATTAAATTTTTACTACGCATATAAACTCTCCCCCTAAATTTTATACCCCCTATTACTTTGTATACGATCAAACAGGAATTAAGTTCCATTTTTAGTTAAATTTAATTACTATTTTTGTGCATTCTTTTTCCGTTAATAGGAAATAAATTAAATTAATGTTCGATGAGTTGAATTTTGAGATGGAATAAAAATAGGTAGTACTACCCCACTTTTCCACTTTTCCACTTTTCCACTTTTCCACTTTTCCACTTTTCCACTTTCCATCACTTCCTTTTATGCATAAAAAAAAGGCACCCTACTGAAAGGATGCCTTTTTTATGGTTACATCATTAAAATTAAAGTTTTACGATGTTTGTAGCTTGAGGTCCACGTTGACCTTCTTCTACTGAAAATTCAACTTTTTGACCTTCTTCAAGAGTTTTGAAGCCGTCACCTTGGATAGCTGAGAAGTGAGCGAATACGTCATTTCCACCTTCTACTTCGATGAAACCGAAACCTTTTTCTGAGTTAAACCATTTTACTGTACCTTGTGTCATTTGAATGACCTCCATTAATTGTATTAATTAAAATCATATTACCAAAAGAAAATTCACATATTACAAAAAGCATCAAATAAAACACGATTACTCTTTGTAATATGTGAATTTATTGTTCTCTTGAAAACGATTTTATTAATTATACTATATATAAAAAAATCGTATTTGTCTAGTGCAAAAGCTAATTTTTTTAAAATCTATTCTCAAACCAACTTACTACGATACAAAAATCAGTTCAACAAACGCATTGAAGTTGCCATTTAACACCTTTGAAGACGTTCAGCGCGAGCGTTGAATCACCTAGATTAATGAATGCTGATTCCTCTTTGAACTACTTAGCTTCTTTTTAAGATTTTGTACTGCTTTAACATCTCTATCATAATGTGTGCCACAAGAATATGTTACAATGACTTTTGTTTTAGTTATCATTTGAAATGAGGTTTAACAAATGAGTTTTATTAAGCTAATGCATGTCGAAAAAGCATACAATGCCCAGCCACCTGTATTAAAAGATATTAACATAACGATTGAAAAAGGTGAATTCTTTGTATTAGTAGGTCCGTCTGGTTCAGGTAAAAGTACACTTCTGCGCCTTATTGCTGGCTTAGATAAAATGACGACTGGCACAATACAAATAAATGGGGAAACATTAGATATGGCTTCCCCTCAAGAACGAAATTTATCAATGGTTTTCCAAAATTACGCACTATACCCACATCTAACAGTGGAGCAAAATATTTTATTTGGTTTAAAAAGAAAAGGTGTTCATAAACAAGAGCAGCAGAAACGTTTGCAAGAAAGTGTTGAATTGCTAAAGCTGACAGATTATTTACATCGAAAACCAAAAGCTTTATCCGGAGGTCAACGTCAACGTGTTGCTCTTGCACGTGCTATCGTTAGCCAATCTCCACTGTGCCTGATGGATGAGCCTTTATCCAATTTAGATGCACAATTACGAACACAAATGCGGACAGAAATCAAACAACTACAAAAAAAATTGGGCTTAACAACTATTTATGTAACCCACGATCAAACAGAAGCAATGACCATGGGGGATCGAATAATGGTTTTACATAAAGGATGTATTCAGCAAATTGGAACACCTCTAGAATTGTATAATCAACCAAAAAATTTATTTGTCGCAAGCTTTATAGGCTCTCCAGCTATAAACATGGCAAGTGCAGTTTTAGAAGATTCTACGCTCATTATTGAAAATCAATTTTATCTGAAGCTTCCAACCGATGTTTATGCACGTTTACCTCAACATACACCATTATCAGTCTGCGTTCGGCCAGAGCATCTCCAAAAAGGAGACGTTTTGCATCTTCCTATAGTAAATATTGAACAGCTAGGACATGAAACGCATATCATTGTTCGATTGGCAGATCAAACATGGACGATTAAATGGAGTGGCCAACATAGCTTTAAAATCGGAGAAACACTTTCTCTCCAGCCTCAACACCTACTATTTTTTGATGCAGAAACAGAAGTATTATTATAACTATTCCGATCAATGTAAAAAAACTTGCCTTTTCGGCAAGTTTTTTTCATTATTAAAGAGTTTCATATATTACTTGTCCCATTTGACTGACATCATAATCTCCTAAGGCGACTATTTCTGATTGGAAATCTGGTGAATTTAAAATCTCTTTTACCGTTTCAATCAGCAGTTGGTTTTCGGGAGTTTTTAATAGGACAATATCATACCGTTCTCTAACAAGTGGTATAAAGTCTACATCTATAAGTTTTGATATTTTTTCAATGCCTATTCCAATGTCTGCATTTCCATTTGCGACAGCAGAAGCTACATCGATATGGCTCATTTCTTCCTCGTTATACCCTTCAATAGAGGATGGTGATATGTGATGAATGCGTAATTGCTCATCTAGGAAAGTACGAGCACCTGAACCTTTTTCACGATTCATCAATTTGAGTGATTTAGTCTTAAAATCATCGATTGATTGAATTTGCAATGGATTTCCTTTTTTTACATAGAAACCTGCTCGGCGTGAAATCAGATTGATAAGAATATAAGAGTGACTTACAAAAATCTTTTTCAAATAAGGTGTATTATAATCCCCTGTATCACCATCGTACAAATGTAAACTAGCAATATCACTTTCCCCATTATATAGCGCCATAACACCATTAAAGCTACCTTCATGAGAGCGCAATATTTTATTGGATTGTTTTTTCTCTATATATTTTCCTAATAAGTCTAAAGCTAAGTCTTGTCCGCTAATAATAACTTTTTTGTTTGTAGAAGGAATAGTCGAGGTAGTAGTTGCTCCTGACTTGCTCTTTTGTATATATAATTGTAAATCGGTTCTATCTACGCGCATTTGTCGACCTACACGAAAAACAGGTAAATCTCCCTTTTTCACTAAATCGTAGATCGTTAATTTTGAAACCTTTAATAATTGAGCAACCTCTTCAATCGTATAGGAATGTTCATGTGACATGTAAAAAATCTCCCCTTATGATTCTATTGATTCTATAGTAACGTAATTATAATATTTTTGAACCATTACCAAAACGTGTGGTTGATTTCCGTTGCGACTGGACGCTTCGTTGCTGCCGCTTCGCAGCACGATGTTGGTCACGAAGGCGTTATCACAGGATGTGATGGTTTTAGCCTTCGTTCCTTTATTACTAATCCCCAAGGAGTCGCCCAGCCGGAACGAAGATCAACTTATTTACATAGTATACGTTTAACAAAACTCATCCACAACTTTTGGTGATGAACCATATTATTAATATCTTGAATGTTTCTAACGATTTGGTATTCCTTTTTTAGACATAACTAATTATAATTAGTTATGTCTTGTTATAACGAGTTATAAAAGGAGTATAAAAAAGTGAAAAAGTTTTATAGTTTGATAGCTTCATTGCTACTACTGGTCGGCATTTTAGCAGGCTGCGGTAACCAAGAAAGCAACAATAAAACAAAAGAACCTGTTGAATTAACGATTTCCGCAGCAGCTAGTTTACAAGAATCGTTAGAAGAGCTTCAAAAAGCCTATGAAAATGAGCACGATGCTATTAAAATTACATTTAACTTTGGTGGCTCTGGTGCTTTACAACAACAAATTTTAGAAGGTGCTCCTGTTGATCTTTTCTTTTCAGCAGCCGAAGATAAATTTGATGAGCTAGTTCAAGAAGATTTAATCAATAAAAAACAAGGAACAGATCTTTTAACGAACGAATTAGTATTAATTGTTCCTAAGAAAAATGAAAAACAGATTCAATCATTTGAAGACTTAACGAAAGCCGATAAGATAGCCATTGGTACACCAGAAACGGTTCCTGCTGGCAAGTACGGTATAGAAACATTGAAAAACATGAATCTTCTGGAACATGTAGAATCAAAAGTAGTGTATACAAAAGACGTACGACAAGTTCTTACATATACAGAAACTGAAAATGTCGATGCAGGTCTAGTTTATAAAACAGATGCTCTTGTATCAGAAAAAGTCGATGTCGTTGCTACAGCCAAAGAAGATATGCATACACCTATTATTTATCCTGTAGGTGTTATCAAAGATAGTAAGCATGCAAAAGAAGCGGAAGATTTTTATCACTATTTACAAAGTGATGAAGCGATGAACGTATTTAAAAAATATGGGTTTCAAGGGACTCATTAATAGATGAGTACTGATTTCTGGTCACCTCTAAAACTTTCTGTCGAAATAGCTCTTGTGTCAGGAATAATTGTGATAGTAACTGGTATTCTATTTGGTAAATGGATGGCAAAACGTAATTTCAAAGGAAAATTATTTCTAGAAACAGTGTTACTTTTACCACTAGTATTGCCCCCTACTGTAATAGGGTTTCTTCTAATTATTATTTTTGGTAAAAACAGTGTGCTAGGTAACTTAATAACATGGTTTTTTAACCAACCCGTTATGTTCACATGGTGGGCGGCAGTCATAGCCTCTACTGTTGTTGCATTTCCTTTAATGTATCAATCAGCAAAGACCGGCTTTGAATCTGTTGATGAGGACATTGAGAACGCTGCACGTGTTGATGGTGCAAAAGAATGGCAAATCTTTTTCTTTATTTCTATCCCTCTTGCATTAAAATCAATTGTCTCAGGTGGAATTTTAAGTTTCACACGAGCTTTAGGTGAATTCGGTGCAACCTTAATGTTTGCTGGTAACCTCCCAGGCAAAACGCAAACGACGCCACTTGCTATTTACATGGCGATTGGTTCAGGTAACATGTCACTTGCTTGGTCGTGGGTGATTTGTATGATAGGCATTTCCTTCCTTATGCTTCTGAGCGTTCATCTCATAAAGGCATAAAGTAAAACTTTAACCAGTAGAGTGTCTTCCCCTACTGACGAGCTTTTTCTGGATCAATATAATAAAAGATGTAGTCGGTTCACTAAACTGGACCAACTACATCTTTTCTTTTTATCCTCCACTAATGGGTGGAATAAACGCGACTGTATCCCCTTTTTTTACAACCGTTGCATCTGTTGCGAATTCCTCATTTACCGCTGTCATAACATGCTGTAAAGAAACTAGTGGATATTGTATTTTCATCCATTCTTTAATTTGTCCAATTGTTCTATCTGACAGGTCTACACATAATTTTGACTCGCCTATACTTTCTTGTAAGTGAGCAAATAATAATATGTTAATCACAAGATTCCTCCTCACTGATTGATGGATTTCCTTTTGGATAAGGGACATTTTCTAATTGATCACCAATCCATTCGGTCCCATCTTCCCAATACTCTTTTTTCCAAATAGGCACAATTTGTTTTATACGATCAATAGCATATTCATTTGCTTCATAGGCTATTTTACGATGTGGTGATGAAACCGCAATGACTACGGCAATATCCGAAATTTCTAAATGGCCAACACGATGTGTAATGGCTATTTTCGCTTCTGGCCATTGCTCTTGTATTTCTTTAGATATTTGTTCAAACATTTTAATAGCCATAGATGGATAGGCTTGATATTCCAAATGCAGTGTTTTCTTGCCTTTCGTCATTTCACGTACTGTTCCGATGAAAACAGTGATTGCACCAGCATTTCGATCTGTAACTTTTTGTCTAACTTCTTCAACATCAATCGGTTTATCAACGATGTCAAACAACGGTATAGTCATGAATTTCTCCTCATTTCATGTAATCAATTATGCCTCGGCATAATTGCGTCCGGAATCGGCTTTGTGCTTAGGCCTGCACGAAGCAGGTCAGTTAGCCGTTATCGCATGAATGCGATGATTTTAGGCTAACATCCCCTAAGCACTCCTTTCCGATTCTGTGACATCCGCCGGAGGCTTTGGGCCAACGTGATGTTGGTCACTCAGTCGTTGCCACAGGACGTGGCGTTCTTAAACTGAGTTCCTATATTTCAGCAGGTATATGGTTACCCGTTGAAAAATAACTTAAATCCACATTTATCTCATCACTATAAAGGTGGGAGACTTCTGATGAAAGAAATTAAAAATTCCATATATTGTGCTTTATCCTGAATTGAAAAAGTTGGATAATCTAAAGGTTTATTTAGTGGATATGTCGGCCAATAAAGAACACAGATGATATTGCTTACTTTTTGTAGCAAAGATTCATCTTCCGCCTGGCGCAAAAGAACAACCTTCGGAAAGTCTTCATTTTTATAGCCTTCTATGAAAATGATATCCATATTAAATGTTTCATAAATAGCTAGTATATCAGCAAGCTGCCAGTTACTTTGGTGAATACTCATGCGCAAAGTACCTTCTCCCTCAACTGCTGTGACACTTGCACCAGCCTTCTCATGACGAACACTATCTTTTGAACTTTCGATCATAGGGATACCACCATGACCATGGTGCTTGATTGTTCCTACACGAAAACCCTCTGTTGTGGCTTGTGTAATGAGCTGTTCCATTAACGTCGTCTTACCACTATTTTGATAGCCTACGATTTGTAGGATTTTTCGATGTTGTCCCATGGCCACTCACTTCCCTGCAAATCTTCTAACATTAAGACAACAACTTGCATTCCTTTTTCGTATCCACGTGATCCACCTGGTAATACAATAAAGGCATTAGCTTCCGCTAAAGAAGAAACCGCACTAGATTTATCAAAACCAGAAGGAACTGCAACTAATTGACCGTTTTCGAACGAAGCATTAGCACGTACAAAACGAGTAAACGGATTCGGTTTTTTAAAGTCCGCACCTAAAACAGCCTGTTCTCTTCGTAAATGTGGTTGCTTATTACCGAATGCTGTTCGAATAATAGGTCTTATAAATAGTTCAAACCCAACATAGCAAGCTGATGGATTACCTGAAAGTCCAAATAATAATGTACCATTTCGAGCCGCAACAGTTGTTACACTACCTGGTCGCATCGCCACTTTATTAAACAGTACTTGTGCGTCAATGGCTTCATAAATGGCAGGTAAGTAATCGTAATCACCTACTGATACCCCTCCTGTTGTAATCAATATATCTACTTCCTGAAGAGCTTTTTCCACAGCTTGTATACATAAATTTAACTCATCGCTAAATTTACCAAAATATTTGACGGTTGCCCCAGCACGTTCAATTTGAGCCATTATCATATAGGCATTACTATTACGAATTTTCCCTGGCTGCAAAGCATCACTTGGTTCTAACAATTCACTTCCTGTTGCAATAACGCCTACGATTGGTTTTCGAAAAACAGGTACTTGATCATAACCAAAAGTAGCAAGTAATGCGACAACGCCTGGATTGATGTATTGCCCTTTTTCAATAAGGATTGCGCCTTTTTGAACGTCCTCACCCTTATAGGAAATATTTGTTCCTGCTTCATAAGAGCGTTTAATTGACATATAGCGTTGATCGTCTTCTTCAAAAGTTTGCGTTAATTCTAGCATTACGACTGCATCACATCCGCGAGGGATAGGAGCTCCTGTCATAATGCGTACCGCTTCTCGATCACCTACTAAGCCCTCAAATACATAGCCCGCACCAATTTCCCCCACTACTTTAAAGGTTACTGGATTTTCTGAACAGGCTTCCTGACTATCGACCGAGCGAATAGCATAACCATCATATGGTGAGCGATCAAAGGCTGGTACATCTTGGTCTGCAGCAATATCTTCTGCTAAAAAACGTCCGTGTGCTTGCTGTAGTGATACGGTTTCTACTTTTTCTTGGAATGCAAACTGCATGATACGTTGAACAGCTTCCGGAACAGCAATTGGTTTTCTTTTTTCTAACATTTTAGAACACTCCTTTATCCGAATAAACGATAATAAATGGTTTTAGCCTTTTGCATATCTTTTACACCGTGAATAACAACTCGTCCATCTTGGAAAATCACTAGTCGATAATCTTCTGCTTGGCAAGATAATAAATAGGGATTTTGTTGAATATCACCATAAGGACGAAGTTGGATAGCGAGCTGATCCAAATTATAGTGAAGCGGTTTAGGTGGACGTATTTGAATAGCATCCCGACCACATAATACATTTAATTTTGTTTGATTTTCATATGACAAATACGGATAAGTCGGATTTTTCCCACAAGATGGGCAATCATGATTACGAATTTTTTCAACGTTTATTTCATAGTGTTGATTTTGCCAAACATCAAAAGTTAAATAACTTTTTCGTAATGCTTCTTCATTGCCTACTAAATACTTTAATACCTCAGCTACTTGATAAGCTGCTACGATTTGAACAGTCGGACTGATAATTCCTACAGTATCGCATGTCATTCCCGTATTGGGTATCGCTGCTAGCAAACAATGTAAACAAGGTGTTTTACCTGGTACAATCGTATAAGTAGCGCCATAACTACCAATACAAGAACCATAAACCCAAGGAGTTTGATATTTTTGTGCAAGATCGTTCATCATAAAGCGAATATCAAAGTTATCTGTTGCATCTACCATCATATCTACATCTTCAAGCAGTGAAATTAATTGCTCTGTACACGCATCAACTATATATTCGTTGATTTCTACCTCAGAGTTAATGCTTTGTAGTCTTTTTTTTGCAGCGATGACTTTAGGGACTTTTTCTTGTGCATCTTGCTCAGTATATAGTTGTTGTCTTTGTAGATTACTCCACTCTACATAATCACGATCAATAATCGTCAATTTTCCGATGCCTGCCCTTACTAGAGCCTCTGCGCTAGCACTTCCTAAAGCACCAACTCCTATCATTAGGACATGCTTTTGTTTTAGTAATAGCTGCCCTTGTTCTCCGATTGGGCTGAATAATTGTTGTCTAGAATATCTATTATGCATAAACGTTTTTGCCTTTCTTTCTATGAATTTTAGTTTGACCTTTTCATTTATAGCTTTATAATAAAAGCAATGTTTTTCAGCAAAAACAATATCAACTCTTTAAAAAGGAGGCCTTTTATCTTGCATCCTACACATAGTCAACTTCCTATACGAGCTGCCATTTTAACAGTAAGTGACACACGCACGAAGGCGGATGATCATGGTGGTCAGCGTATACAAACATTGCTTCAAGAAGCTTCATTTGAATTAGCAGACTATCAAATATCAAAAGATGAACCATTTGAAATCTCAAACCATGTACAAAAATGGTGCGCTGATTCTACCATTAATACCATTATCGTAACAGGTGGAACAGGGTTTACACCTAGAGACCAAACTTATGACACGATTCTCCCTCTTTTCGAAAAAGAAATGATGGGATTTGGTGAGTTATTTCGAACACTAAGCTATGAAGAAATCGGCCCAAAAGCTATGTTTAGTCGTGCAACAGCAGGTAGTCTCGATAAAACGGCTATCTATGTGCTACCAGGTTCCACGAATGCCGTGACACTTGCCATGACAAAACTGATTCTTCCTACTGTGCAACATTTTGTCGGTGAGTTGAATCGCATATGAAAATAGCTGGTGTTGTCTTAGCTGGCGGTCAATCTTCTCGGTATGGTCAACCGAAAATGTTTGAATTATTTGCTGGTCTGCCTTTATATAAGCAAAGTCTCATAGCCTTCAAAAAAAATCAACTACATCCTTTAATTATTGCTACGAATGCTAGCTTGCAATCGAAGTTTGTAGAAGAAGATGTCCAATGGAGCATCGAAAAACAGCCTCATCAAGGACCTCTATTTGCTTTGCATCATATCATGACAAACTTCCCAGAAGTAGAGTGGTTTTTCGTAATAGCAAGTGATATGCCTTTTATTAATGCAGAATTTGTCCAAACTATGCTAACATTTATCGATGATCGTTATGAGGCTATTGTTCCTAAACAAGCTTCGAGATTACAACCTCTTGCTGCTTTATATCGACGCAGTGCTTTACCAAAAGCACATCAATTAGTTCACCAAAACAAGCGAAGTATGAAAGCCTTGTTAGAGCAACTTCAAGTGTGTTATGTTCCCTTTGAAGACGACAGCTCAACATTTATCAATATCAATTCACAACAAGATTGGCTACAAACATTTGAAAGGAAATCTAATAATGAGTAATTTTACACACTGGAATGAAGAAGGTCGTCCTAAAATGGTCGACATTTCAGAAAAAACAAGCACAAACCGTACAGCGATCGCTCGCAGTAAAATCACGTTATCTGATGAGGTTTATGAAGCCATCCAACAAGGAGGCATAAAAAAAGGCGACCCAACTCAAGTGGCACAAATTGCTGGGATTATAGGTGCTAAAAAAACGGCTGATATTATCCCAATGTGCCATCCGATTATGTTACAAGGAACCGACCTTCAATTTGACTATACAAAAGCAGATGTTGGTTACGAACTACACATTCAAGCTACAGTGAAATGTAGTGGTAAAACAGGTGTTGAAATGGAAGCACTAACTGCTGTATCTATTGCTGCACTGACTTTTTATGATATGTGTAAAGCAGTCGACAAGTCTATGGTCATTAAAGAAACTTACCTTGTTCAAAAAACAGGCGGAAAAAGTGGTGACTTTGTGCATAAATAAACAGAAAAAATCCGGCATTGTGCCGTTTTTTTCTGCTCTTTAACTATAAGCCACTAATACTAACAAGCTAGTACCAACTAATACCACTCTATTTCGTCTAACCACCGATGTGTGACATTTCAATTTTTGAGTTTCTCCGTTTTTCCATCGTCTGTTCGTTTCGTTCATCGGAATAGCGATCTTTTCTATTTTCCCAAACATCCGAAATGCATTGGGTGATAGTTTCATCATCTTCCCCAGACCTTAACAATTCTCGTAAACTCGTTCCCTCTGTTGCAAATAAACACGTATATAAAGTTCCTTCTGCCGAAATACGGGCACGCGAACAAGTTGAGCAGAAAGAATCTGTTACAGATGATATCACGCCAATTTCACCCTTGGCATCCTCATATTGATAACGTGTAGCTACTTCCCCTTTATAATTAGGGTCGACAGGATGGAGTGGAGAAAATTGATGGACTTGGTCAACGATTTCTTTCTTCGACAGAACGTCATCTAGCCGCCAACCATTTGAATTACCGACATCCATATATTCAATAAAGCGAAGAATATGCTGTTTCTCTTTAAAATATTCTGCCATCGCAACGATATCTTGGTCATTTTTTCCTTTTTGAACAACCATATTGATCTTAACTTGTAAACCTGCTTCTGCCGCTTTTTCTATACCTTCTAATACCGCTTTCACTTTTCCGCGATGACCGTTCATCTCGAAAAAACGTTCCTCGTTTAGAGAATCTAAGCTAATAGCTACTCGTGATAAACCAGCTCTCGCCAATTCATTTGCATATTTTTTCAACAATGTGCCATTAGTCGTTAAAGCAATATCCTCTACTCCAACTATGCGATGTATACGTTCAATTAATTTTGGCAGATCACGACGTAGTAAAGGCTCACCACCAGTAATACGCACTTTTTTCACACCTAATGAAACGAAAATCTTTACTAATCGTTCGATTTCTTCAAAACTCAATATTTTATCGGACGGTAAAAAAGCATAATCAGGACCAAATACTTCTGCAGGCATGCAATATTGACAACGAAAATTACAACGGTCTGTTACTGATATCCTTAAATCTCTTAATGGTCTTTGTAGTTGGTCTCTTAGATTAGTAATTTTAATCTCTTCCTTTCATTTTGATCAATTTCGCCTTGGCGTAATTGTTTCCGGGGGCTCTAACTCATTTGGAGGTAAATGAATACGTTCCTTATGTGTATAAATATTAAGTGTATTTTGGCGAATAAAGCCTACCGTCGTAATACCGAGTTGCTCTGCCAATTGCAATGCCAATTCTGTAGGAGCAGATTTAGACAAAACAATTTCACAGCCAATTTTCGATACTTTAAGTAAAATTTCTGATGAAATCCTTCCGCTAAACACGATAATTTTGTCCTGAATGCTAATATTGTTTTTTAGGCAATAACCATAAATTTTATCTAAGGCATTATGGCGCCCAATATCCATTCGGCTTAATAAAACTCCATTCGTATCACATAGTGCTGCATTATGAACACCACCAGTTTGTTTGAAGATTTCAGCCAAATCTTGCATATCTCGCATTAAACGAAAACAATCATCTGTTGTAATACGCACATGAATACCTTCCATTGTTTTTGCTACTAATGCATCATTAGCAAAAACAAAACCTTGGCGGCTCATGCCACAACAAGAAGTTATGTAACGTTTATTTTGAATTTGTTGAAAGTAAGGATTCACACGCTTTGTTTTAACATGCACAAAGCCTTCTTTTTCTTGGTGCCAAATTTCTTCAATATCTTCGTAATTACGAATAATTCGTTCAGAAGCCAAATAGCCAATAACCATATCTTCTACATACTCTGGTGTGCAAACCATCGTCACAAATTCTTGCTCATTAATCTTCACTGTAACAGCATATTCTGTGACAACAGTATCTTTTACTTCTTTGATTTGATTACCTTCAACACGTATTATGTCTCTTACTACTGCTCGTTCCATATGGCATCCCCTTTATTCACTAATATTATTTTCAAAAACAAATACGGAAATAGCAAAATCTTCTTCAATTTTGATATCTGAAAATAAATGGAGTAACTTAGTGCCCATCAATTCTTCCATGCCTTCTGGAGGTGATTTAGTATACAAATCTTGAATCATCCTAGTACGTGCAGCATGGACCATTTTTAACCCTTCAGGTGTACTCGCAATAAACTTTTCTGTCGGTGTGATATTACCATATAAAGTTGACACGGCCATATTCTCGATGAAAACCGTATGAATACGCTCCGGTCCTTTTCCAAATATATCTTTGCGTAGTTTTCGAATAATGTCGTTGAATTCATGCACTTTTTTTGACATTTTAACGATTCTCCCAACGTAATTAATCTTTTTATCCTATGTTCATGGGGGTCACCCTTATAGTTTGTTAATAATATAGCAACTTAAATAAAAATTAAAGAGAAAATATTCAATGATAATTATTCTCAATCAATAATTTTTATTATAATTATTGTCCATTTTAGCTGAAAAGGCTATAATAAGTGATATTATGTATGGAATGAAAGTATTTTGATTCTTATGTCATGGTTTTATACAAATAGGTTTGAACTTTTGGCATGGTGGTTTTAATATTTATATTCTATAGTTATATTGAATAAAAAATAAAAGTAGATTGAATTTTTAGCAAGGCCTGTTAAGAATTTTATCCACCATGACTAATCAGCATGTTTTAACGTGCCTTTTCATGGTGGATTTTTTTATTTTTCAGCAATATCAACATTGACAACTCGTAATACATGTTCCTACATCTATTTTAATGTAGAAAATGGATAAATCGGGAAATGACATTATAACAAGACCATTTTTTTAAATGAACAAGACATTCAACATAAAAAACTCGTAGTCCTATTCTCGGTATATCCCCAGTATTAACCTGTTGCCAAAAAAGTCTCAAAGAACAAAAGGAGGAAATCACCTTGACTAAAATTAACATTAATGGCCAATCGTATAATGTAGCAGAGGGAGCTACAATACTTGATACCATTAATCAAAATGGCATCGCCCACCCACAAATTTGTCATGTACCATCTGTTGACCCTATCAAAACCTGTGATACATGTATCGTTGAAGTAAACGGACAGTTAGTTCGCTCCTGTTCAACAAAAGCTATAGACGGCATGGATATCCAACTTACTTCTGATAAAGCGAAAGCTGCACAAACAGAAGCGATGGATCGTCTACTAGAAAACCATCTGCTGTATTGTACAGTTTGTGATAATAACAACGGCAATTGTACATTACATAACACAGCAGAATTAATGGAAATTGAACATCAAAAATATCCTTATCAACCAAAAGTTGAACCTCACGAAGTAGACATGTCGCACCCATTTTATCGATATGATCCAAACCAATGTATCGCATGTGGACAGTGTGTAGAGGTTTGTCAAAACTTACAAGTTAACGAAACATTATCTCTTGACTGGGAAGCTGAAAGACCAAAAGTAGTTTGGGATGAAGGCGTTGCCATTAACGATTCTTCATGTGTAGGCTGCGGACAATGTGTTACCGTTTGTCCATGTAACGCATTAATGGAAAAATCAATGCTTGGTGAAGCTGGTTTTATGACTGGACTGAAGCAAGAAACATTAGATCCGATGATTAGTTTAATTAAAGAAGTCGAGCCTGGCTATAGCGGTATCTTCGCTGTTTCTGAAGTCGAAGCTGCTATGCGTAGTAAACGTACGAAGAAAACAAAAACAGTTTGTACTTTCTGTGGAGTAGGTTGTTCGTTCGAAGTGTGGACAAAAGACCGCAAAATTTTAAAAGTGCAACCTTCTGAAGGTCCTGTAAATGCTATTTCTACTTGTGTAAAAGGAAAATTCGGTTGGGACTTCATCAACTCTGAAGAACGAATTACAAAACCATTGATTCGTAAAAATGATGCATTTGTAGAATCTTCATGGGATGAAGCTCTTGACTTAATTGCTACTAAACTAGGTGGCATTCAAAAAGAACACGGTTCTGGTTCTGTCGGCTTTATTTCTTCTTCAAAAATTACAAACGAAGAAAACTACTTAATTCAAAAAATGGCTCGTCAATTATTCGAAACAAACGACGTTGATAACTGCTCACGCTATTGTCAATCTCCAGCTACAGATGGCCTACTACGCACAGTTGGTATAGGTGGCGACGCTGGAACGATCAAAGATATCGCAAAAGCTGGCCTTGTTATTATTGTTGGGGCAAACCCTGCAGAAGGTCACCCTGTTTTAGCTACTCGTGTAAAACGTGCCCATAAGTTACACGGTCAAAAATTAATTGTTGCCGACGTTCGTAAACATGAAATGGCTGAGCGTTCTGATATTTTCATGCGCCCAAAACAAGGAACAGACCAAGTATGGTTAATGGCCGTTACAAAATATATGATCGATCAAGGTTGGCACGATGAAGCCTTCATTAAAGAGAACGTGCACTTCTTTGATGATTTTAAAGATGTACTTGAAACATACACACTAGAATATGCAGAAAAAGAAACGGGCATTTCAAAAGAAACGTTGATAAATGTTGCTGAAATGATTCGTGATGCTGACGGTACATGTGTACTTTGGGGTATGGGTGTTACACAAAATACAGGTGGCTCATATACATCAGCTGCAATCTCTAACCTACTTCTAGCTACTGGTAACTATCGTCGTCCAGGTGCAGGTGCCTACCCTCTTCGTGGTCACAACAATGTTCAAGGTGCTTGTGATATGGGGACACTACCAAATCTATTACCAGGTAATCAAAAAGTAATAGACGACGAAGCACGTAAGAAATTTGAAGAAGCATATGGCGTGAAAATCAAACCTGAACCAGGTCGTACGAATATGGCAATGTTAGATGCTATCATGGAAGGTAAAATGAAAGCAATGTATTTAGTTGGGGAAGATATGGCACTTGTAGATTGCGATGCTAACCATGTAGATAAAGTACTTTCACAATTAGACTTCTTTGTTGTACAAGATTGCTTCCTTTCACGTACAGCACAATATGCGGATGTTATTTTACCAGCAGCACCTTCTCTTGAAAAAGAAGGTACTTTCACGAATACAGAGCGTCGTGTACAACGACTATATCAAGTATTACCAACACTTGGTGAATCAAAAGCCGATTGGGAAATCCTTCAATTAGTAGCCCGTCGCCTAGGTGCTGATTGGAATTACAGTCACCCAAGTGAAATCTTTGCTGAAATGGCTAGTCTTGCTCCATTCTTCTCGCAAGCGAACTATGATGTATTAGAAAATTGGGGTAGCTTCTGTTGGGGTAGCCATGATGGTAAAGACACACCTTTACTATATGAAGATGGCTTTAACTTCCCTGACAAAAAAGCTCGCTTTGCTTTAAATGATTGGATCAGACCGGTTGAATATGAAGCGCAATATGATTGCCATATTAACAACGGTCGTATGCTTGAACACTTCCATGAAGGAAATATGACAAATAAATCAAAAGGTATTCAATCGAAAGTACCTGAAATTTTTGTTGAAGTATCACCAGAACTAGCAAAAGAACGCGGCATTGAAGATGGAGCTCTTCTTCGTTTAGTGTCTCCTCAAGGCGCATTAAAATTAAATGCCCTAGTAACAGATCGCGTACAAGGAAATGAACTTTTCTTACCTATGAACTCTGTTAGCAAAGATTCGGCGATTAATTTCTTAACGGGCCCAGCAGGAGATATCAATACATCGACACCAGCGTACAAACAAACAAAAGTACGCGTAGAAGTATTGAAACAAAAAGGAAAATCTCCACTTCCTAGAACAAACCCGCGTTATAAAAAACGTCATCCACAAAATGGTGTTGAGGTAGAACGCAAATGGAATCGTCCTGGCTACGTTCACTTAACAACTAACGAAAGGGAGTGATTTCATGGCAGCACCAATTACGACAATTAAAAAAGCGCAAGTAACAGAAGAACAACTAAAGGAAGAAAAGTTAGAGAATTTAAAGCAACTTCTTTCTGAGAATGAAGAAATGGTTAACCAGGTCTTTACGATCATGGCAGAACTAAATGATATCGGAGCACTAGAAGCAGCTACGAAACTACTAGAAGCAAAAGAAGAGGTTACCCATATTGCTCTTGGTCAATTAACTCGTAAGCCTGTTACGAATATCATCAACAACTTAATGGGTGTTGCGGGAGCATTAACCGAACTGAACCCAGAAACAACAACAAAGCTAATTGAAGGCTTAAATTCTGGCTTAGATGAAGCGAACAAAGCTGTTGAATCTGATGAAAAAGTTAGTGCCTTTAAGCTGTTTAAAATGCTTAACGATCCTGATGTTAATCGTGCTGTAAATTTTGGCGCTCACTTCTTAAAAGGGCTAGGCAAAGGCCTAAAATAGGAGGATGGTTATATGCTAACGAACGAGCACATTTTAAAAACTTTGCAGAAAGTTGATGACCCAGAACTTCATAAAAGCATCGTTGACTTGAATATGGTACGTAATATTCAAGTTAACGGTACGGATATCTCACTAGATATTATTTTGACTATTCAAGGTTGTCCTTTAAAAGCAAAAATCCAACAAGATGTTGAAGAAGCGTTGAAAGAGATCGGTGCATCAAAAATCTCCATTACATTTGGTTCTATGACTGATGAAGAACGTCGAAGTTTAACAGCTTCTTTAAAATCAGAAAAAGTTACGGATAAAGGTATGCCTACAATGCTTCTACCCGATTCCGGTGTCAAATTTATTGCAATTACTAGTGGTAAAGGGGGCGTCGGTAAGTCTACTGTGACGATTAACTTAGCAGTAGCCCTTGCCCGTCTTGGCAAACGTGTTGGTATTTTAGATGCAGACATCTATGGATTTAGTATTCCAGCTATGATGAAGATCCATCAAAAGCCAACAATGCTTGACCAAACAGCTATTCCAGTAATAAGCCATGGTGTAAAAATCATGTCGATGGGTTTTTTCACAAACGAAAACCAACCTGTCATGTGGCGTGGTCCAATGCTCAACAAATGGATTCGTAATTTCCTTGTTAATACACATTGGGATGAATTAGATTATCTCCTCATCGATTTACCACCTGGTACAGGAGATGTAGCCATTGACATGGCAGCAATGATTCCACAAGCACAGGAAATCATTGTCACAACACCACACCTTGCAGCTTCTCATGTTGCTTCTCGTGCAGGTCTGATGGCTCAACATACGAAACACACAATTCTTGGTGTTGTTGAAAACATGGCTTATTTCGAAAATTCAAATGGTGAAAAGAACTATTTATTCGGTCAAGGTGGCGCAGAAAAATTAGCAGATGAGCTTCAGACAAGTATCATCGCTCAAATTCCATTTGCGCAACCTGAGGAAAATACAGGTTCTTCCGTTTACGACGAAGACTCTATTATCGGTGAAGTATTTACCCACCTTGCAGAAGATTTGATGTATCAATAAAGTGAAATTTTCATCAGTAGGCGTTTTCTTCATCCCCTACTGATGAATAGTCTTCACCAAGCAGGCTTTTACAGGCAGTTAATCTTCCGCCTAAGAGCATGATAAAACACAAAAATCCTTGTCTCGCTTTTAACATGAGACAAGGATTTTTTTATGGAGCCATGTTCAAATTTGAAATACTCCCTACTATTTAGTTCAATAGCCAGCCTTCTTTAAAACCTGCATAAAATAAAAACGGTACGTATTTTTAACGAAAGAATCTAAAGGCAGCCCAACATTTAATTGATACTTTGTAAAAATAAAATAAAAACGTTTATCCCATTTTAACCGTAATAACTCCCCAGCATCTTCACCGTATTTCTCCGTAAACTCCTCAATTAAAGGTTCAATCATATAGTAGCAATAGTCTTTTAAGTTTGCGAGAGCTTCTATATCTTTCTCCTTTTGAAAACGTGTAATCCAATCTACTAATTGTTCATTCATTTTAAAATCCATCTTTCTATCTTGAGTTTCTTCCTATTATATTATATCTCTTTTTATAAGATTTCTCTTCTCTCGTTTCTTAGACATTTGGATTATTAAAGTCTTTAACTAAATTTGAAAAAAGCCTTGCATAAGCAAGACTTTTTAGGACTTTACTTTTTATTTAACTTCTTTCCATAAAGACAATGCGAAAATCCAATTCGGATCTCCATATCCTTGATAGCTTTGAACCGCTTCATATACTTTACCTTGGTGCTCTACTTTATCACCTTTTGTGTACGCCTTACTTGGGCTCCATTGCTCATAAGACGACCCTTGCTCTTTTGTAGTTACAGTAAAAATAGAACTTTTAATAGATTCATTTCCAGCTGCATCAACGGCTGTGACCGCATACTTATAAGCTGTATTTGATTGAAGATTCTTGTCCATAAAGGATGTAGTTTTCGATGTTCCAACTACAGTCATTTGTCCTTCTGATGTCCCTCTATAGATAACATAATGGTCAACTGCTACATTATCCTCTGATGCGCTCCACATTAAGTCTACACTTGATGATGTAACTCCCATCGTATGCAATGCAGTTGGTTGAGTTGGTGCTTCTGTATCTAGAGTTGCTTTCATTGTCTCTACAACTGTAGACTCACTTTCTTTAGAAACATTTCCAGCTGCATCCACTGCCTTTACTGTATATGTATATTTTGTTTCTGCTTTTAAATTTTTATCTGTGAATGTAGTTCCCACCACATTTCCAACTACTTTACCATCACGTAATACTTGATATTCTTTTACACCGACATTGTCTGTAGAAGGATTCCATTTTAGCTCAGCGCTGTTAGAAGTAACTTTCGTTGCTTGTAATCCAGTTGCTTGAGATGGAGCTTCCTTATCTATTTCCACATTATTCATCAAATTAACATCAATGACATTATAGAAAGCATTTGCAGTATTCGCTACATCCCAAACAGCTAAAATAACGTGGTAGCCACTACGATCCGTAGGTACGTTAATTGTATGCGTTAAATTAGTTGATGCTTCAGTACCGTTATGTTCAACAGTTCCAATTGGCTCAAGATCAGCACGGGTTAATGGCTTATTAGGATCCCATCCTTTTTTCGTAATATAATAGTGCCATTTGCTTGTTAAATGTGATGCAGTGTACTTCCATGTAAAGGTATTCGGTCCCCCTGTAATCGTATTCTTAAACCAGCGAGTTGCAGTTTGTTGGTCTAGGATGCCATCAAACTGACCTCCTGCAGAAGCAATTTTACCATCAACTGGTCCACCTTGTGGAAATCCTTTTTTTGCCTCTAAGCTCTGTGGCTCATACATAACCCTTCCACAACTCAAGTTAAGCGCGCCATAACTTTGGCTACATAAAGCAGCACGGCTAGCTGGTTTTTCAACAAACCCATGGGCAGATGCATTTGGTGCCATTGCAATCCCCATGATTCCCGCTGCTAATAATGCAGCACTTATCCCTTTTGTACTCTTACTTAGTTTTGTGAATTTAATGTTCATATTACTAATCTCCTTATTTTGAAATTGTGTTTCTATTGGTATAATAGCTACTAATGTACTAATAAGCAAACTGTAAATAAACATGATAAAAGGTATATTAGTTGATTATGTTTTTCCTTAAAACATATAGAGAAATAGTACTAAATATAATAAATACATTATCATTTTGTTATATTTCATTTAGAAGTGCTACGGATTTTATCAAAATGTTCATAAAGTGTTCAAGTTAAATTTGTCATTTTCACAATTTCGACAAATAAATAAAGACTAAAAAAGCTCTTGCTTCCTAGGCATGAGCTATTTTCACAAGAAAGACTTTCAATTCCAAACTGACTCTTTTGCTTCTTTACTATCTATCTAAAATATATATAAACTATTAGTAATAAGATTAGCAATACTTATTCTTATTCGAACGAGGAAAACTAGCCTTATTCTAATTTGCGAGCCCTTTATTATATTCAATCCACTTTTCCATTTCTCTCTCCACCGCTCGATTTTGCCATTCAAACCAAATACCAGAACATTCACTACAATGACTGTCTACCCCACTTTTATTATTCATATCTTTACGTGTAAATACAGTTTTTTTACGGCAGCTGTAGCAGTAAACTTCTTTTTCTTTATCAAATTGCATACCTATCAACCCCAACATTTTTACACCAATTCTTTCCGTTTTTTATATAAATTATTCTAATTTTATAAAAGAATCGTTGTGGGGAGAGAAAGCATTAAAAATAGTTTAGTGTGAACTTACTTATTACATGTGAATAATTGCATTTAACCAAATAGCAGTTAAGTGCTACAAATATATTTTCTTCGTTAAATAGCGATGACTTCGGATTAACAACGATCGAGTTCTAACTTACCTCCACGCTAATTATTCTGTTTATATCCGTATTACATTTAAACCATCTTTTTTAGACCACGCAAGAAAACCTCCTAACGGTTAGTTAAAAGGCGTTTCAATTTCTGCAGTTAGACCGCTTCATTACGTATATATGTACCCTTGAAGGGTGCGAACACTAATCGCATCCTTGGAGGATCTGAATAATGTTCACACCCTTGGGAGAACATTATGCACATCCTTAAGTTAATGGCAAAAATGCCACAAACTTTCTAACAAAAATGTTAAGAAGTTTATACGGTAACCACTGTTCCTCTTAATGTTGCCGAATTTTAACCAACTAAAAATTGAGTTGGTTAAATATCCATTGAACCTCGCCTTAATTTTCTGTTATTATTATCCTAATTACATAATTTAATCCAATATATAATTACATAATGATAAAAAATTACTGAGGGGTAATAACATGAAGAGAAAAACAAAATCGGTTATCAGTATCATTGTAATTTTAATCATTTTCGGTGGAGCATTTAGTTACTTCAAATTCACCGAACAAGTGGAGAAACCTACACCCGAGGAAGAAAAAGTAAAAGCAGTTGTTGTTGGAAATGATGGAGAAATTCTTGAAAGTAAAACAAAAGCAGAATTGCTTTATCCTGATAATTTAGTAGAAAGCCAAGTGAGCGAAGCCATTCACAGCATGTCTCACCAAAAAGTTCAATCTGGTGCCCAATGGGGTCGTGAGCAAATAACACAAGAAAAAATTGAACGATTGCTGATTGTATGTAAAATGAACGATTATAAATATAATGAGATTTACATCTCAATATTGGAAAGATGGTCGAAAGGTGATTTTTCTAAAGCAGTTGAAGATCATAATGCAGTTTGGGAAATTCATGGCGGAGATGAAGAAGCTCCAGGAAAAGCAAGTCGTTTGTCCACACCAGAGGAAGAAATGTACTATATAAAAGAATACTTCACAGATAAACCTGACAATCAAGACGAATCAAATAATAGCTCTCAGCAATGAGTGCTATTTTTTATTCATCTTTAGAACCAACCATATGAAAATATTAAAATATTTTATGTTAGTAGGTTTACAAATTTGAAGAAATACAATATATAGAACATCATTTTACGGACAAAAAATAGGAGATTTTTTTAATTGAACCCCATTACGTCAATCTGTTATTATCAATTTATTTACTTAAAATCTACCCTAATTACTAATGAAAACAAAATTTAAAGGTGGAGTTTTCATTATGGAAATATCAAAGTTAAGCATCGCGGAAAAAAGGGAGCGAATTTTATTATTTTGTTCGATTAGCACTTTATATAGATCCATAAGTTGTTCATCTAATGGCAGTTTTAACAGTTTATGATTTTTCATTATACTGCCAGGCAAAGTTAATACCTTTTCTTCAAAATCAATGTGGCTGCTTTCAATCATGCCTAAGGTTTTTACACGGACACCTGTTTTATACATTGTAAGAACTGCTATGGCATCACGTAAACCAATAAACGTTGAGGTATCCAATAGTGAAAGCAAAATATTCAAACCATCTGCAGTAGCACCCTTTTTAACAACTTTATCGACTTTGATTTGAATGTTTAACCAGAATTTAATAGGTAACCAACCGTTATTGTGACATTTACCCAATACTGCCTTTAGACATTTTAATCGAGTTAATTTTGTAGAATCTGTTACGTTCAAGCTTTCAAACCATTTGTAAATTGTATTCACATTGATTTCTTCAACGTATTTAATTCCAGCTGCTTCAACGAATTGATTAAAAATTAATTTATAATCTTTTAATGTACGTCCCGATAACCATTCAACTCCATTTGAAGAGCAACAATTTCAAGAGCATTTTCCGTAGTCATTCCTTTTGGTTCTGGTGCTACTTCTTTCGGTTTTAGAACATCAATGTCGATAGCAACATCAAATATACCTTTTTTCTTTGTCAAAACAAAAAACCTCCAATAATTATATTGGAAGTTGATTGTAACGATTTATTGGGAATTTTTACGTTAGGTTCGAAAACCTTTAGTAATACCTACACTCGACAAACCGTTAGTACTATTGAGTTTTTCAAAGTTTTGTGACGTCCCAGGAGGGATTCGAACCCCCGACCGACGGCTTAGAAGGCCGTTGCTCTATCCTGCTGAGCTACTGAGACATGATGTTATTTTATGTAGTCCATATCAAGGACAATATTTATTATATGTCCTTTTCACGATAAAGTCAACATTAATTTTACTATGAAGGCAAGGTTTCCCTCATTAATAATATTATATGATTTCCTGTACCTCATTATGCCATCTCTCTACCCTACTTTTGCTAAATAAAAAAAGCAACAAAACTGGTGGAAGCTATGTAGTAGTCGTCGTAACTGGCGGTAATACAAATTTGATCATTTCGGTACTATTCATATTTTAATTAATATGGCGGGTAAATTTCAACATAAATCTTTTTATGATGTAACGTTGGGTGAATAGAATGATTTGATTCAAACAAATAATTTTTTTCAGGCATTAATCTAATAGTTGATGGTGGGATGACAAAGAAAAAGATGTATGAAAAATAGCCATATTCACTCTTTATAACATTGTTTTTTCATATATGGAAATACCGCAGAGTATTCTACAGTAGAAGGAAAAACTAGAGGGAGTGGATATACATTGTACCCATATTCAAGTGGATATTACGTTAGTCCTTTAAGTGCGTTATATAAAGCTACTTCCACGCAATATACTGCACCTATTCGCCACTTTTTAAAGCCGCAGAACGATCCTCGTCGCTATATCAGTAGGGCTGAAGCAGATTTTATGGCTATGAATCGTTTATTATGGATGGAGCATGTCAATTGGACGAGGATGACGATTATTAGTATAGTGTTTGGCTTACCTGATTTACCCTTTGTGCAGAAGCGATTGTTACAAAATGCGACGGACTTAGGCAATTGTCTACGTCCTTTTTACGGCGACCAAATTGCTGATCGTTATGCTGAGCTGATTAAAGAACATCTTCTTATTGCTGCGCAGCTAGTAACTGCAGCTGCCAAAGGAAATACAGCAACAGCGGATGCAAAGGAAAAAGAATGGTATCGTAATGCTGACGACATTGCCATATTTTTAAGTGAAATTAATCCATACTTGAGTATGGAGGAAGTGCAAAAAATGTTCTATACACATCTAGCTTTAACCAAAAAAGAAGCCGTGACTATGATTCAGAAAAACTATCAAGAAGATGTTGAAGTTTTTGATGACATTGAAGCAGAGGCACTTGCTATGTCGGATATGATTGCAAGCGCCATTGTTAAGCAATTTTATTACCTCTTTTATTAACGTCAATAAATCGGTTATTTCTTTTCCAAAGTTGGCGAGAAAATTTTAGCCTGTTTACTCTTTGAATAATGAGCAATCGGTTGAATGCCTTGTATTGATTCCTTCACAAATGGCGCTATTGTATTTCTTTCAATATTTATGTGGACTCGTTGTAGCTGCCATGGCAGATGCTCTATATCTATGCGAAATAAAGAATTTTTCCATTTCGACCAAGAATGATAACGTTCCACTAACCATTTATCAAAGGTAGAACTAATTATTTCACTGGCAATCGGTTGATATGAAATTTTCAACCTTTCTGCCAGTGCACCGTAAAATAAACTTGTAAACGAAAAATTGTTCTCTTTTTGTTTGATAGATATTTTAGAATGACGATATGTTAAACCGCCCTTTGTAGCTATTTGTACAATAAAACGATTCGTAATATCGGAATTTAAAAAATAGACTCCCTTCATGCCGTTATATGTAACATATGTCCGTACATTAAGCTGCAAATAGGAATCCACTCCTGGTAATGGTGGTAGGAATCTTAGTCGTTGTCCATTAACTTTAAAAAGGACAGCACTAAGCCAAGCGTTATTTTCATAGAGATCCAATTGTAACTCTTGCGGAATGTACTGCTCTAAATCCTTAGGTGATACCGGCCAATGTAAGAACAACACATCTTGCCAAATTTGCGTCAAAACCCACGATTTACTCCACATAAAATAACTCCTTTCTGTAGTTAAATTATTTCCTACGAAGGAGTTATTCAAACGAACATGATTATTTTTGTTCTGAATCTAACGTTTCCGTTTCTTTTTCAACATATCGGTAATATAAATTGCGCAGTTCGGATTCTTTATAATTGCCTAAATGACTTTTAAATTGTGGATGCACCAAAATACCATGATCTCGAAGTTGCTTTACAAACCAACCTTTTGAATACTTATGCACTGTACACATTCCCCTTCACTACTATTCATACATAGCGTATGCTCAGGAATTTATGTAGTGACAATTTTTTCAAAATAAAAAAACGAAGAAATTATCCTTCGTTTCAACTGTTAAAAACATAATTGGTCAAGTTAATTTTAGTGAATGTTATGCTCTTTTAATGAGGATAATTTCCGTTCCAGGCTACTCGCTTTGTTGCTGTCGCTACGCTTTCGCACAGATAAAACATTTGCCGCTGACGCGCAGAACAGAGCTTCCTGTGGGCAAGCGTCGAGCCACTTCCTACGCTAAAGGAACGAAGGCTAAATGCGTCACGTCCTGTGACAATGCCTTCGTGGACCAACATCATGTTGGCCTCAGGGTCTCGTCTATCTCGCTTTCCCACGGGAGTCGAATAGCCTTCCACTCCAATCAGCAATACCGTAGAACTTTATAAATTTTATACATTTCAAAGGTGAACCCTATTGCTTCTCACCATAATTAAAAGAAAAGACTAATTACAGTGACGCAATTGTACACCTGTTAACTCTAACGCTTTGCTCCAGCACATAAATTGCTGCCACTACGTTAGAACTACACTTTCGCACAAAAACCTCCATTACCAAAATTCCTTTTATAGCCACAAATTAGAGAGTGTCCTATGCTTTGTGAAATGGTTGATTGGAGTTGAGGATGGGCGACTCCTTGATCAGCGAAAGAGGAACGAAGGCTAAGCGCATCACGTCCTGCGATAACGCCTTTGTGACCAACATCGTGCAGCTGCCGCTTCGTTAGCACTACGCCTTTCGCACAACACAAATAACTCTGTTGGCCCGAGTCCCTGCAGCGAAGCGAAGCGGCTCATCGGACGCCCCAGGAAGCTTTGCTCTGTGCGAAAAGCAACAATAAATGTTTTCTGTAGCAAAAGCGAAGCGGCAGCTACAAATGTTTTATCTGTGCGAAAGCGAAGCGGCAGCAACAAAGCGCCCAGCCGGAACGGAAATCAACCACTCATTTTGCCGAAGAGCCATACTTTATCTAATATGCTCTATTCCCTCATTCTCCACTTATGTGCCACAAAACGTTCGATATGGTTGGTTAGATGGTGTTGGTAATGTCGCGTATTCCTGCTGCTCTTGAGTATGTGCAAAAGGTTGAGCAAGAGCTTCTAGTAATAGTTCCATTACACTATAGTCTTCTCGTTCTACAGCAGCCTCTAATGCTTCTTCTACACGGTGATTTCGTGGAATAACCGCTGGATTATGCTCACGCATTAATTGCTGAGTCATGTCTTTTGTTTCTTGCTGTCTTTCTAGTCTTGCAAGCCAATTTTTATGCCATTTTTTAAATTCTTCTGTACTGAATAACGCTGATTCAGTGAATTTTTCAAAGGTTAATGCGATAAATGTATTCGTATAGTCTGCTTGATGTTGTTGCATTAACTTTAGAAGCTCTTCAATTAGGGCCACGTCCTGATCTTCTTCGTTGAATATCCCTAGCTTTGCTCGCATACCTGCTACCCAGTTTGCATAATACAATTGAGGATATTGCTTTAGAGCCTCTTGAGCTACTTGTATAGCTTCTTCCTCATTTTCATGGATTAACGGTATCAATGATTCGGCAAATCGTGTTAAATTCCATCCTCCGATATTAGGCTGGTTACCATATGCATAACGACCTTGTCGATCAATCGAGCTAAATACTGTCGCTGGATCATAAGTATCCATGAAAGCGCATGGACCATAATCAATTGTCTCTCCACTAATGGCCATATTATCTGTATTCATGACCCCATGAATAAAACCAACTAGCTGCCATTTTGCAATAAGAGACGCTTGTTTCTTTATAACTTCCTGTAGTAGGGTTAAATAACGGTTTTGAGCTTTATCAGCATTAGGAAAGTGCCGTTCTAAAGCATAATCTGCCAATTCTTTTAGCTCCTCCTCCGTTCCAAAATTCGCTCCATATTGGAAAGTTCCAACACGCAAATGACTGCTTGCAATACGCGTTAAAACTGCGCCTAGAAGCTCTGTTTCGCGGAGAATCGTTTCGCCTGTAGTCACGACAGCTAAACTTCGAGTAGTTGGAATGCCAAGTGCATACATAGCTTCGCTCATAATATATTCACGTAGCATTGGACCAAGTGCTGCTCTGCCATCTCCGCCGCGGGAATAAGGCGTTCTTCCTGAGCCTTTTAGTGCAATATCAAAGCGTTCATGAGCTGGTGTTAGTTGTTCACCTAATAACAGTGCTCTGCCGTCTCCTAGCATATTAAAATGACCAAATTGATGCCCTGCATAAGCTTGTGCAATAGGTGTGCCTCCTGCTGGATTGTTGTTACCAGCAAAAATTGCTACCGCTTCTTCGCTTTTCAGAGCATTACTGTTTAATCCAAGTGAATTGGCTACTGATTCATTTAATAATATTAACTTTGGTGAGCGAACTGGATTTAAATTGATTGTTGTATAATAAATGCTTGGTAGGCGGGTATAGCTATTATCAAAATTCCATGCCATTGTATTTTCCATGTTATCTCCTTTGTTTCGTTTATATTTATTTTTTCTACTTCATCATAAACAATTCATAGCCATTTTTACCATTTGCATTGGAATAAAACAAAAAACGCTTAGAGTTTCTATAACTTAAGCGTTTTTGTTGCATCATTTTCGCATAAACTTGTGGGTGGAAATACAGCTATTATCATCCGTAAAGAACTTTACTTCAAAATAAGTATCTTCAACCTCTACAAGGGCAAAGCTTTTTTCTTTACGACCTCGTGGTTTTAATAAGCTCCCCGGATTTAAAAATAATACATCATCAATCATTTCCGCCCCAAGAACATGAGAGTGACCAAAGCACGCAATTTGCGCGTTTACTTCTTTGGCACGATAGGATAAAGACAAGATAGAAGTTTTAACATTGAATAAATGGCCATGTGTGGCAAAGATTGTAGCATCCTCTAAATCGAATACTACTTCATCAGGGAAAGCATTATCAATGTCACAATTCCCTCGGACCTTCTTCATTCCCTCCAATGCTTTATGGGAGAAAGGAAGTTCACTATCTCCACAATGAATGACTGCATCGACATTTGTGTAAAAGCCACGAACTTTTTCAATCACATTACTATCGCCATGTGTATCACTCATGACAAGTATTTGCATGGATATCACCTCTTATTTTATAAGATTAGGTAATTGTTCCTTTAACTTACGAATCGCATTCCCACGGTGGGAAATCGCTCCTTTTTCATCGGCTGTAAGCTCTGCCATCATACGGTTTAAGCTTGGGACAAAGAAGACTGGATCATAACCAAATCCGTTTGTGCCACGTTTTTCGTGAGCAATAACACCTTCACAAGTACCAAAAACTGTTGTCGTCTCAAAACCAGGCCCTGCAATAGCAATGCAACAGCAGAAGCGTGCTGTACGCTTTTCATCTTCGACATTTTTTAAGTTTTCTAGTAGTTTAACCATGTTTGCTTCATCATCATGATCACCAGCGTAACGTGCAGAATACACACCTGGTTCACCATTTAATGCATCAACAGCTAAACCACTATCATCAGCAATAACAATTGTACCAAGCTCTTTTGCTAATGTTTCTGCCTTTATAATAGCATTTTCCTCAAAGGTAGTACCTGTTTCGTCTATTTCCATCTCTGGGGCTACATCAAACATCGTTACAACTTCATAGCCAAGCGGTCCAAATAACGCTTCGAAATCTTTTGCTTTTCCTTTATTTTTTGTCGCAATTACTACTTGTTTCATGTTATTCATTACCTCCCACTTTGTTAGCTAATTCACCTAGTGTCTCTTTTTGAAGTGCAATCAATTGTTGAATGCCCTTTTCACCTAACTCTAGTAGTTCATTTAACTCTTCACGAGAAAAAGTTGCTTCTTCACCTGTACCTTGAAGCTCAACAAATCGTCCTGCTCCCGTCATGACGATATTCATATCTACAGCAGCAGCGACATCTTCAACATAGTTTAAGTCTAAAACGGCTCCATGATCCTCTACAATACCAACACTTGTTGCAGCTAAATAGTCCGTTACTGGGAATTTTTTAAATTGTTTTTCTTCAGCAAACTTAGCAATTGCTTGTGTCATCGCTACAAATGCTCCTGTAATTGAAGCTGTACGTGTCCCGCCATCTGCTTGAATCACATCACAGTCAATCCATACAGTTCGTTCACCAAGTGCTTCTAAATCCACGACTGCACGTAATGCACGACCGATTAATCGTTGAATTTCCATTGTGCGGCCATTGACTTTACCACGAGATGATTCGCGTGCTGTACGCTGCGCTGTTGCACGAGGCAGCATCGAGTATTCTGCAGTGATCCACCCTTTGCCTTGTCCACGTAAAAAACCAGGAACCTTATCTTCAATCGTTGCTGTACAAATTACTTTCGTATTACCTACTTGAATTAAAACTGAGCCTTCTGGGTGCAATAAATACTCACTATCTATTTTCACCGGACGCAGTGCATCTACATTTCTTCCATCAAATCTTGTCATATTTTTCGTTCCTCCTAAATACTTTCGCGCACTCATCTTAACATAATTTTGATCTTCAAAAAAGTGCTCATTCTTTATGTACTATGCTAAAAAACGTCAAAAATCAGCCTAGCTCATAGCTAAGCTGATTTTTTATTTTAATGTCATACGTTTTATTTGAAGAGTACCTTGCTCAAGCCAATTTTCAGCAATTGAACGGAAAATTGGCACAGAACCCGTTGCATAAAATTTATGAGCAGGCACAGCGTCTGGGTCAGCCAAAGTGCCATTATAAGCAAGCATTTCTTGAACATCCTTCGCTGTTTCCTCTGCGGAAGATAGTACAAAAACTTCTTCTCCCACAACAGCTTCAATTTGTTTTTGCAAAATTGGATAATGCGTACATCCTAGTATGACCGTATCAAATTGTTCATTTTTCAGTGGCTTTAAGCCTTCCGCAATTAAATTATTTGCAAATTTACCTTTATATTCGCCACTTTCTACAAGTGGTACGAATGTTGGACAAGCAAGTGGAATTATATGAGTTGACGTATTCAGTGATAATAAGGCTTCCTCATACGCCCCACTTTTAATTGTTCCTTCAGTTGCAAGCACAACGACTTCATGTCGCTTCGTTTTCTTTACAGCTGCACGTGCGCCAGCATTAATAACGCCTAGTACCGGAAAAGGCATATTTCTTTGTAAACTTTCGAGTGCTACTGCAGTCGCTGTATTACAAGCAATGACGAGCATTTTGATATTCATTTTTTCTAGTGCTTTTGCCATTTGCCAAGTAAAATTCCGCACTTCTTGTCGAGTTCTTGGACCATACGGACATCTTGCTGTATCACCAATGTAATAGATCGTTTCATTTGGTAATCGCTTCATTATTTCTTTTGCTACGGTTAAACCGCCTACTCCTGAGTCAATAACGCCTATCGGGGCATTCATACTTTCCGCCTCAATCCTGTTTCATGTGTACATGTAGTTTTTCTAAATAGCTTGATAATTGCGCGACTTCTTGTTCGTTAAAACCAACAAGCTTCTCTTGCAAATATTGCTGTCTTTTTTCAATAACCTCTTGAATAATACGTTCGCCTTTTTCGAGAAGATGAACAACAACGACACGACGATCATTTTCGTCACGCACTCGCTTAACTAATTCATTTTTCTCCATACGGTCCACTAAATCTGTTGTTGTACTAAAAGCTAAGTATAGTCGATTTGACAGGTCGCCAATTGTTATATCGCCAAGCTCTTCTAACCACTGTAATGCAACAAATTGTGGCGGCGTAATCGCATATTGTGAAACAATCTCTCTTCCTTTTTGCTTCACAATCGCCGCTATATAGCGTAATTCCTTTTCAACCGTTGCAACGGTTTCAGGTGAGTGTTTTGTTACTTCATCCGACATATAACTATTTCACTCCTAAAAATACGTTGAATAGTTCTATTTTGTCGTTTTTTTTCTAAAATAGCAAGTGTCCTTTTAGTCTAATTTAAATTCTTCTAAGCGTAACAGCTCAATTAACGCTTGAGATCGATTTGTTACACCTAACTTTTGAATTGTATTGGAAATGTGATTTCGCACTGTTTTTTCACTAATACCAAGTTGCTCTGCAATATCCCTCGTTGTTTTTTCAGCTAATAAAAGCGCAAATATTTCACGTTCTCGGTTTGTTAAAAGAGAACGATGATGAGAGCCATTCATTTTCAGTTACACCCTCCTCCCCCGCACGTATTGTAACTTATGTTAAGGAATGAGGAGCGGTGACGGCTATTTTCATTAATATCTCGTGTTTCCTAAAAAAAA
The DNA here is from genome assembly GCF_056322905.1 of Lysinibacillus sp. G1-3. Classification (NCBI taxonomy): domain Bacteria; kingdom Bacillati; phylum Bacillota; class Bacilli; order Caryophanales; family Bacillaceae; genus Lysinibacillus; species Lysinibacillus sp. G1-3. Next base: position 74,453 of record NZ_JBWHYQ010000005.1, on the reverse strand, counting down.
TCGGAAATTGCTTCCATAAAAGAATAAATTCAATGAGAAAATGCAATTTCAACCGTCGAGAGATCATTATATGATCACTAAGCTTGCTAGCTGAGTTTTTGTCTCTTCAGATAAGGGTACACTCTTCCCAGTTCGAGGATTCATTTGCACTACCGTCCCCCTACCTGTAAAGCAAACCTCATCATGCTGATTTTTCGCTAAATAATGAATATCCATTGATGAGTTCCCTACTGTCGCTACTTTCGTATAAATTCTGAGCACATCATCAAAGAAAACTTGCTTCACGTAATCACACTGTAAGTCAGCTACAATCGGAATCCCCTCTATATTTTCATCCATTGCTGATGGCATGAGAACACCTAAATGGCGGAAATAATCGATTCGTGCCTGTTCAAAATATGTAAAGCTAACTGTATTATTCATATGACCGTACATATCCGTTTCTGAAAAACGTACACGGATCTCAATATAAAATGCAAAATCCTTAGTCCATTCCTGAAAATTTCCGATATAATTTACTTTCATCTTAGCCATCCCCCTAATTTTCATTCGCCTCTTCCCAAACAGTAGATAGAATTAGCGATTGATAAATGAATATGCATTCATTATAAAGCAAAATACTATTTTATCATAGAAAATTTACATTTTAGCTCGTTATATTTAAAAATCCCTTATTTTATGCAACAAAGTCTTTCTATACTGTACTTAAAACATCCTATTTAGTTTTTCTTAAAAATGCCCCTATTGAAAACTCCCTATCATGCGAAACATTAGTCAGCGGGCGTTTTATCAGTCTTTGCCAATCGAGCATTTACAAGTAGTAAATCTATAAATTTATTTAATATTTTCCATAGAAAAAAACTCCCTCACACATTATGTGTAAGGGAGTTTTTGAGTAAAAGCTTGTACTATTAGTCAACGTAGTGGTCAGAACCGAAGAAGTTACGGAACATTTGCACTGTAGTTGCACGGTTTAATGATGCGATAGATGTTGTTAAAGGAATACCTTTTGGACAAGCAGCTACACAGTTTTGTGAGTTACCGCAGTTTGCAAGGCCTCCATCACCCATGATCGCATTTAAACGCTCGTCTTTAATCATTGCACCAGTTGGGTGAGTATTGAAAAGACGTACTTGTGATAATGGTGCAGGTCCGATGAATGAAGCTTTTTCAGACACGTTTGGACATGCTTCCATACATACACCACAAGTCATACATTTAGATAATTCATAAGCCCATTGACGTTTACCTTCTGGCATACGTGGACCTTCACCTAAATCATAAGTACCATCGATTGGAACCCATGCTTTAACTTTTTTTAGTGCATTGAACATACGTTCACGGTCAACTTGTAAGTCACGAATAACTGGGAAAGTTTTCATAGGCTCAAGTTTAATTGGCTCAGTCAATTGGTCAACAAGCGTTGAACAAGATTGACGTGGGCGTCCATTGATAACCATTGAACATGCACCACAAACTTCTTCAAGACAGTTCATATCCCATGCAACTGGTGTTGTTTTTTCACCATTTGACATAACTGGATTCTTTTGAATTTCCATTAATACAGAAATAACGTTCATACCATGACGGTAAGGAATTTCGAATTTCTGCCAGTAGCCATTGCCACCTTGTGTATCTTGACGTAAAATTTCAACTTTGACCATTCTTCCAGTATTAGCTGCGATATTCATAATTCTTAGTCTCCTTTCGCAGAGTAATCACGTTTACGTGGTGGAATTAATGAAACGTCGACTTCTTGGTATGTGATGATTGGATTACCAGTAGTTGGGTCAAATTTCGCCATTGTAGTTTTTAAGAACTGCTCATCATCACGGTTCGGGAAATCTGGTTTATAGTGTGCACCACGAGATTCGTCACGTAATAACGCACCTTTTGTCATTACTTTCGCAAGGTAAATCATATTTTTCAACTGACGCGTAAAGTGAGCACCTTGGTTACTCCATTTTTGTGTATCGTTGATGTTAATGTTTTCCCAACGTTTTTGGAATTCATCAAGTTTGTTTAATGTATCTTCAAGTTGGTCGTTATAACGTACTACTGTCATAGTAGCTGTCATCATTTCACCAAGCTCTTTATGAAGTAAGTAAGCGTTTTCTGTGCCGTCCATTTTCATGATAGCATCCCACTTAGCTTGTTCTTCTTTAACGCGAGCATCGAAAATCTCTTGTGGAAGATCTTCAGCATGCTTTTTAAGATGTTTAACATAATCTACTGCGTTTGGACCAGCAACCATACCACCATAGATAGCAGATAATAATGAGTTCGCACCAAGACGGTTTGCACCATGTTGAGAGTAATCACATTCACCCGCTGCAAATAAACCAGGAATTTCAGTCATTTGGTTGTAGTCAACCCATAATCCACCCATTGAATAGTGAACTGCTGGGAAAATTTTCATTGGTAATTTACGTGGATCATCCCCTACGAATTTTTCGTAGATTTCAATAATACCACCAAGTTTTACATCTAACTCATGTGGATCTTTATGAGAAAGATCTAGGTATACCATGTTTTCACCGTTGATACCAAGTTTTTGGTTTACACAAACGTCGAAAATTTCACGTGTTGCAATATCACGAGGTACTAAGTTACCATATGCAGGGTATTTCTCTTCCAAGAAGTACCAAGGTTTACCGTCTTTATAAGTCCAAATACGGCCACCTTCACCACGAGCTGATTCTGACATTAGACGGTTTTTGTCATCTCCAGGAATAGCTGTTGGGTGAATTTGAATGAACTCACCATTCGCGTAAGAAGCACCTTGTTGATAAACGATAGAAGCAGCAGAACCTGTATTAATTACAGAGTTTGTTGTTTTACCGAAGATAATACCAGGGCCACCAGTCGCCATAATAACAGCGTCTGCACGGAATGATTTAATTTCTTCTGTACGCATATCTTGCGCTACGATACCACGACAAACGCCGTCAGGATCGACGATTGCACCAAGGAATTCCCAGTGCTCATATTTGTTAACTAAACCAGCTACTTCGTGAGAACGAACTTGCTCGTCTAGTGCGTATAGTAATTGTTGACCAGTCGTCGCACCAGAGAATGCTGTACGGTGGTGTAATGTACCACCAAAACGACGGAAATCAAGAAGACCTTCTGGTGTACGGTTGAACATAACACCCATACGGTCCATTAAATGTATAATACCAGGGGCTGCATCACACATACCCTTAACTGGTGGTTGGTTCGCTAAGAAGTCCCCACCGTATACTGTATCATCAAAGTGGATCCAAGGAGAATCCCCTTCACCTTTTGTATTTACCGCACCATTAATTCCGCCCTGCGCACATACGGAGTGTGAGCGTTTTACAGGAACTAATGAGAATAAATCAACTTCAGTACCAACTTCAGCTGCTTTAATCGTTGCCATCAGACCAGCTAGACCGCCGCCAACAACAATTATTTTGCTTTTCGCCATGATTATTTCTCACTCCTCTTAAAAAATTGCAATGATTGCCATGTATTCTATAGTAGCTTCTATTACATTAAACGAAAGCTAAAATAGCAGCTACACCAACTACACTTAGAATTACGAAAATAATGTTTGTTACATAAGTAGCAACCTTTTGAGACTGAGGAGATTGTGTAATACCCCAGCTTACTAGGAATGCCCATAAACCGTTAGATAGGTGGAAAGTTGCTGATATAATACCAACAATGTAGAATCCAAGCATGAATGGATTCGATACGATATCTGCTATCATATTGTATTCAACTTCTGAACCTAACGCTTTTTGGATACGTGTTTGGAAAATATGCCATGCAATGAAAATCACTAAGAATACACCAGTGAAACGTTGTAATGAGAACATCCAGTTACGGTATGTGCTGAAACGCCCTGTGTTTGGTGAAGCTGTGAATGCAATGAATACACCATAGAATGCGTGGAACAGTAATGGGATATAAATAACTACCCATTCAATTACTAACAGAAGATTGTGTGGAATTAAATCCATCTTACCTATTGCATTATTGTAAGCTTGTTCACCACCAACAGCAGTGAAGTTCATTGACAAGTGGAACATCAGAAACAGACCTACTGGAATCACACCAAGTAGAGAATGTAAACGACGCCATAAAAACTCTCGATCTTTCGACAAGACTGTTACCCCCCTTAGTACTTAAAATATCACATCAAAAGAAGTCATCATTTTGTAACTGATACTTCATTGACTGTGTATTTCATCATGGTACAATATTATGACATGTTTATTGTACTCTCAAGAGCTACGAGCGTCAAGGTAACTAAGAGTTTTTCGTATTCCTTATTAAAGAAACAATCTAGTACATGATGCGTCGTTTTTTCTCGAAAAACCTATCTTTACTTTATCAGTGTCGAATTATAAGAAAATTCTAAGAAAGAAGGATTTAAATGTTAAACACTTCATCACCTACAATCTCAGCTTTTGGCTATGAGATAATTCGCGATTATATTTTATCTTCCATTCTTGGTAAACATGAAGGTGATGTTCTTTACTGGGCAGGAAAAGACCTAGCTCGGAAGTTCCCATGTAAAAGTCAAGATGAACTTATCGCATTTTTCGCAGATGCCTGCTGGGGTAATTTAGAGCTTGTCAAGGAATCGAAGGATGGACGTACATTCCAGTTGACAAATGATTCAGAACTGTTACAAATCGGTCTTCGTAGCTTTAGACTCGAAGCAGGATTTATAGCTGAACAAATCCAGCAAGCAAAAGGTTACTTAACTGAATGCTATGATGAAAAACGTGAAAAGCAACAGAATGTTACATTTACAGTTAAATGGGACGTCAAGGAACGAATCATGAACACCGTTCCTTCAGAATAAAACGAAAAGGATTGTCATTCCAAATTTATGGATGACAATCCTTTTAATATTTATAGGTGGGCATGTCTTTCTTTTAAAAGTACATCTATTAACGAAATAAACGCTTCCAAAATATTTAGTGAGTATTGAATCATTTCCTCTAAATTTTTGATTGACAGTTCATTCACTAATTTTTGTGCAGCCATATGTACTAATTCATGAGGTTGTTCTATATGAAGATATTCTGGCAAATTCCGATATTCCTCAAAATGGCCATAATACCATTCCCCAAACTTACATTCATGATGCGTTTTTATAATTTCTTTTAGGCCAGCCTTTTGTAAAGCATTTCTTAAAAAGCTTGCATGATCCATTAACCTTGCTGCCAATTGGCTAACTACCGTTTGCTCTTTAGGCTTACGGATTGTAGGAGCAATAGCTTTTAACATTTCAGATACTTGATTTTGTATTATATCCGAGAAGTCACTAGTATGAGATAATTCCGTCGTTGTTTCCGCTAAACGTCCTACAGCTATTACATTTTCTTCTGATGCGACTGTCATTTGATCAATGCCATGTGCTGCTTCTTCAATATTTTTACTTGTTACAGTCAAATTAGTAATATTGCTCTTCATGATACTTAAAAAGTCAGTTAAATAATGTTCGACTTCTTTAATATTTGTTATTGTATTATGTAATTTCTTATCAATGACTGATCGAATCTTCGTCATTTCTTGCAATGAACCTTTCGAGCTGTTAGCTAACTTCCCTACCTCCATCGCAACAACATTAAATCCTTTTCCATGTTCACCAGCACGTGCAGCTTCTATAGAAGCATTTAAGGATAGTAGTTGTGTTTGATCAGCAATCCCAGTCACACCTTTACCGATATCATCCATTTTAGTTATTTCATTATACAACTGCTCTGTTGAATGAGCTCCTTTAGACAACAACTCCTGAACCAGTTCACCTTTTGTAATGGACGCTTCCATTTCCTCTACAAGGAGTAATGAATGCTGTTTGATTTCTTGAATGTTTGCATTAACATTTTGCTCAACTGCAAGTATCTCTTCTGTATTTGACGACATTTCTTCACTCATTGCTGAAATATCCCCTACACTTGTTGAGACATTTTGAACCTTTAGCGCCGTTTGAAAATTAATTAACTCCATATGCGCTAGTACAAAGTCTAAAATCGCATTTTTCACATCAATACTGTCATGCTCAAGTTCTAATTCCAAAATTCGCTTTTTTAATATTTGTATTTCTAAATCGTTGTGTTGCTCAACGCTTTCATCCACTGGCTTTTGAAATAAACCGAATAACACCATATTAATTCCCACCTTCCATTTGGAAAAACATGTCACATTTTATTATATAACAACTAAATTGGATAAAGTATGAAATTAATGTAAACAAAAATAGATGTGCCATTTAATGACACACCCTATTCATATTATATGTAAAGCGCTTGTTCTAAATTAAATTCGTCATGTAATGCATTTGCTGCACGAATCATTTCGTCCTGAGGAACAACGACAGACACTTTTATTTCAGATGTACTTACCATTTTCACAGGGATATCTTCACGACGTAATCGCTCAAACATACGGGCTGCCACTCCTGGGTTAGATGCCATTCCTGAGCCAATAATAGAGACTTTCGCTAAACCGATTTCAAAATCAGCAAAACTAAACCCAAGTGATACTTTACTATCTTCTAGGACACGTAATGCATCAGCGAACTCCTCTTTTAAAATAGTAAATGATACAGTCGGCTTTAAGCCATCAATTATTGCTTGTACGATTATATCAACGTTTATGCGATTTTCTGCAAGTATTGTGAACATATCTGCTAGCGAAGCATTAGAATAAGCATCATACCCTACCGTTAGGCGAATTACGTCTGACTCATAGGCAACACTACGTACAATTAAATTTTTCTCCATTTCAACTTCCTCCTTCAATAAAGTACCTTCTGTATCTTTTTCGCTTGACCGAATGATAACTGGGATTTGAAACTTCTTTGCTATTTCTACAGCCCGTGGGTGTAAAATTTGTGATCCTAAGTTTGATAGCTCTAGCATTTCATCATAGGAAATTTCTTTTACCTTTTGTGCCCCAGCAATCTGACTTGGATCAGCTGTATAGACTCCATCCACATTCGTATAAATATCTACGCGCTCTGCCTCTAATGCTGCAGCAATAGCTAAAGCCGTCGTCTCCGCACCACCTTTACCAAGCGTCGTAATATTCCGTGAATTACAGATCCCCTGTTCCCCTGCAACGACGACGATTTTCCCCTGAGTAAAATACTCTTCTATTCGACTAGCTTCTATCACATCAATTCGTGCATTGCCATACACAGCATCGGTTTGAATACCTGCCTGCCAGCCTGTTAATGACACTGCATCATAACCTTCTTCCTGCAAAGCAATTGCCACTAATGCACTTGATAGTTGTGAGCTTGTTGACAATAGTGCGTCTAGTTCACGTTTAGACGCATTGTCTGATAGATTACAAGCCATCTTTGCTAATTCTTTAGACGTCCCTCTCATTGCTGTAGTGACAACGACAATATCAAAACCACTTTCCTTTTCTGCAATTACCTTTTTTGCAACATCTTGAATGTGTTCAGTTGATGCTAATGCAGCACCACCAAATTTCATCACAATTCTCTCCATTCTTTTCATTCTCCTTCGTATTTAATCATTTCGCTGATTATAAAGTAGCTAAAATTTTGCAGCTTTCACAAAAAAACATCGCAAAAGCAAATAACATCCTTCAACTCTTAGGTAAAAGTAACAGCCTTGAAAAAATGTCGTTTCGAGAAATCTAAAAAGGCAGCTCTCACATAACGTGAAAGCCGCCTATAACATGTACAATAAAAGTAACTTGCGCATGTGTGATAGCTCTCCGAAACGTTTAGAATCGACAGTCTTACATCTCTTAAATGTAAAACCAGCACAGCATCGGAAACAACGATGCTCCACTTCGGCAAGTTCCCCTTTCATACATTTTCCCTGGACTTGTTCGTCCTCGTATGTACTACTCTTGAACCTTGCACCTCTATCATCACTAAATAGTGATTGTATTTAATTGAATCTTAGCGGAGAAATTTCCAATTTAATAAGTAGAAACTACTTATAAACTAAGATGCTGTGTATGACATTGCTATATTGAATAGCTATGTTATATATAAACCTTAGCATACGTCTAATCCTTTGACAATGTCTCTTGATTAAAATCAATTTCACCTTGGCGTAATTGCCGCTGCCGCTTTGCTTTCGCTACAGATGAACAATGCGTCCAAAATCGGCTTTGTGCTTAGGTCTGCAGATATTTTTTGTACGAAAGCGCAGTGCTAACGTAGCGACAGCGACACGAGGGCCGACACGAAATCGGTCATTTCGAAAATACCACAGGACGTGGCGTTTTTACCGATGCAAGTCAGTTAGCCGTTATCACATGGATGCGATAGTTTTAGGCTAACATCCCCTCAGAACTCCTTTCCGATTCCATGACATCCGTCGGAGGCTCTATTTTCATTCAGCAAATGTCTTTTGTACCAAAAGCGTAGCGACAGGTACAGGTGTTTGGACACGCACCGAAAAGGAATTCCATTTACACTCATCTCACTTACCCTTCAGAGGTAGTATTTTCTGCAGAATGAAAATAAGTATGGATATTGCTAGCTAGACTAGCTGGCATCCCAGCTTCCTGTAATGCTTGCACACTTGCCTCACGAATTTTTTTGACAGAGCCAAAATGCTTAAGTAATTGCTGTTTTCGCTTTGGACCAACTCCCTCTATTTGATCGAGGACAGATTGTATAGCATGCTTCTCGTGCTGCTGTCGTAAGAAAGTAATAGCAAAGCGGTGTACTTCGTCTTGAATTCGTTGCAGTAAATAGAAACCATCACTTGTGCGCTTTAATGCAATTACTTCAGGTGGATCACCAAATAGAAGCTGAGACGTATTATGCTTGTCATCTTTTGCTAATCCGGCAATTGGAATGACAAGGCCGAGCTCATCCTCTAATACTTCCCGTGCGACTTCCATTTGCCCCTTCCCGCCATCAATTAGTACTAAATCTGGTAAAGGTAGACCTTCTTTTAATACGCGTGTGTAACGACGACGGATCACTTCCTGCATTGCCCCGTAATCATCGTGCTTGGCAGCTGTACGTGTTTTGTATTTTCGATACTCCTTCTTTGCAGGTTTTCCATCGATAAATACAACCATTGCAGATACAGCATCTGTTCCATGCATATGACTATTATCGAAAGCTTCGATCCGTAAAGGCACAGAAATGCCCATAGCTTCACCGAGCGCCTCACATGCTCCTATTGTGCGTTCTTCCTGACGTTCAATAAGCTGGAACTTCGCTGCTACAGCAATTTCAGCATTTTTAATCGCTAAATCAACAAGCTCTTTTTTTTGCCCACGTTTTGGTGTTAGTACCTTTACTTCTAATAATTCCGTTAAAATATCCGCATCAATAGATTGGGGGATAAAAATTTCTTTAGGCTTAATATGCTCTAGCTTGTCATAAAAGCGCCCAACGAATGTTAAAAATTCCTCTTCTGCATCTTGATAAATCGGAAATATCGAGACATCACGCTCAATGAGCTTTCCTTGACGGACAAAGAAAACTTGCACACACATCCAGCCCTTCTCGACTGCATAACCGAATACATCGCGGTTTGTTGTATCACTTGATACAATTTTTTGCTTTTGCATGACTGTATCAATATGTGCAATTTGATCGCGAAATTCCTTTGCACGTTCAAACTCTAAATTTCCTGCCGCCGCTAGCATCTTTACCTCTAACTCTTTTTTAACTTCTTCAACCCCACCATTTAAAAATTTTGTCATATCTTCAATCATATCGTTGTAAGTGTCAACATCAATCTCTTTCACACAAGGAGCTAGACATTGCCCCATGTGATAATACAAACAAACCTTTGAAGGAAGTTGTACACATTTTCGAAGAGGATATAAACGATCTAGCAGCTTTTTCGTCTCACTTGCTGCATACGCATTTGGGTATGGACCAAAATATTTTGCCTTATCCTTTTTCACTTTTCGTGTTGTAATAAGTCGTGGATGTTTTTCATTTGTAATTTTTAAATACGGATACGTTTTATCATCCGTCAACATAACATTGTATTTCGGGTCATGTAGTTTTATAAGATTAAGCTCTAAAATTAATGCTTCGATATTGGAGGATGTTACAATGTACTCAAAATCTTCTATTTCGCTTACAAGTCTCTGTGTTTTCCCTTCATGCGTACCAGTAAAATACGAGCGAACTCGATTTTTCAACACTTTTGCTTTCCCGACATAAATAATAGTACCTTGTCGATCTTTCATCAAATAGCAGCCAGGCTGATCTGGTAAAATTTCAAGCTTTCGTTTAATTAAATCATTCATCGCCTACCTGCCCCCCTTTTTATAGAGCTTTGCATACCACATTGCCCTATCCATAGCTCTCTTTTTATTATATAACGAAAAAAAGCCAAGCACATCTATTGATGGCTCGACTCTTTTTTTCTTACAGAATCAATTATGCCTCGGCATAATTGCGGCCGGTATCGGCTTTGTGCTTAGGCCTGCACGAGGGCCGACACGATGTCGGTCATTTCGGTAATGCCACAGGACGTGGCGTTCTTAGACTGGGTTCCTCAATTTCAGCGGGTGTTTGGACACCCCTGAAAAGAAGCTAAAATTCGCATTCATCTCACCAACTGTAGAGGTGAGAGACTTCGCTGAAAGAAGTTAAGCATGTTTTGCGATAAATGCTTCTAACGCTTCTTTTGGTTGGAAACCAACAGTTTTGTCTACTAATTCACCGTCTTTGAAAAGTAGTAAAGATGGGATAGACATAATTTGATATTGCGCTGCAGTACCTTGGTTGTTATCTACATCTACTTTTACAATTTTAGCCGCACTACCTGCAGCATCCATTTCTTCAAGAACTGGTCCAATCATTTTACAAGGTCCGCACCAAGCAGCCCAAAAGTCTACTAGTACTAACCCTTCTTTAATATCATCTTGGAAAGTTGCATCTGTTGCATGTACAATTGCCATTTGAAATCCTCCTTAAACTTACTATGTTTGTAGTATAGCATGGATAAATTCTCTTGAGCGAACAATCTGCCTAGTATGCATAATTTATGAAAATTCAGGTCGATTAAGGCATTAAGTTCATTTTTAGTGTTTCCTAATTTTCTTGAAAACGACCTTTAAAGACATAGGTTAACGTAATAAAGAGATAAATAGCTAAAGTAATACCTGTTACGATAATAGATGTTGTAAAAATAATACCAATTAGGATTGCACTTAACGCAATAATAGCTATCCAAGTTGTGTAAGGGAACCATTTTACTGCATAAGTACTTGTTTTTTCTGACTGTTTTTTACGCGATTTCAGATGTGCAATCGCAATAATTAGCCAAATAAATAACACGGTATATCCAAGTGAACCCATTAGGAAATCAAAAGTTCTGCTGCCCGCAAATAAAGAAAATATTACAGCTATATATAAAGCGAAGGTACACATTAATATGGCATATACCGGAACTTTTCGTTTTGATAAATATGCAAAGATTTTAGGAACACGCCCGTCTACAGCTTGTGTATACAGAACTCGCGATGAACCATAAAGCCCTGAGTTCATTGACGAAATAATTGCGAGTATAACAACAGCGTTCATAATATGGTCAGCACCAGGAATCCCAACCATTTTAAAGACCATCACAAACGGACTTTCCGGCACCCCATTTACTTCATTCCAAGGAATCAAGCTAACGATAATAAAGAAAGGAACTAAATAAAAGGTTACAATACGTACTAATGTACTACGAACAGCTTTTGGCACTACTTTTTCAGGATTCTTCGTTTCAGCTAATGTAATACCAATAATTTCAGTACCACCATAAGAGTAAATAACTACAAGCATTGCAGAAATCAATCCCATTGATCCGTTCGGGAAGAAACCACCATGTTCCGTTAAATTAGAAAAACCAACAGCTGTATGATTACCAAAAGTAACAAGCAATAAAATTAATCCCGCTATAATGAACACCACAATAACGGTAATTTTAATTAACGCCAGCCAATATTCAGTTTCAGCAAAGACTTTCACTGATAACAAGTTTACGGCTGTAACTAACACTGAAACAGATAATGCAAGTATCCAAATCGGGTAATCTGGCAACCAATATTGAATAAAAATGGCCGCAACTATAGATTCTGCAGCAATATTCAACACCCACATTTTCCAATAAATCCAATCTAGGAAATAAGCTGGATACTTTCCTAAAACGGCTTGCACTAGATCTCTAAATGTTCTGGCTTCGCTATTACGGACTGCCATTTCTGCTAAACCTTGCATAACAAACAGCAGGATTATCCCACCAATTAAGTACGCAATAAGTACTGATGGCCCTGCCATATCAATAGCTGCACTACTTCCTTTAAATAACCCTGCACCAATGGCACCACCTAAAGCCATCATCGTAATATGCCGTGAGGTCATCGTTCTTTTTAATTTCTGATTGCCGTTTTCCATTTCCTTACCTCCTAAAATCAACAAATGCGCTAAAGAGCTCGTTTACATCCGACAAGCGCTGGAGAGCCCGAAGCAAAAGTAAACGTTCCTCCACTTTTGCCCAAGGGATCGAAGCGACCTCGAGGATGTAGCGCTTTAGCCTAGACGAAAAAAAGGCATATCGTCTGTTCCTTCATTAACAAATGAAAGAAGAGACGATATGCCATAAGCAAACCGCGGTACCACTCTAATTGGTTCTTTAAGAACCCTACTTAAAAACCTAGTAACGAAGGTTAACCGTTCAACAAATAGAATATTATGAAAATTCCATTTATTTCACCGCTCATAGGCAAGTTCAAAGTCTTATTGGACTGCGTTGCACCAACCCGCAGCTCTCTTCACCAAATAATGGGCTTTTACTACTCCTAATCTTTGCGTTTCTTTTTTGAATAAAAATCAATTATGCCTCGACATAATTGCGTCTGGAATCAGCTTTGTGCTTGCACAAAGAACTCCTTCCTGATTCCGTGACATCCGCCGGAGGCTTTGGGCCTACAGGATGTCGGTCACTCAGTCGTTGCCACAGGACGTGGCGTTCTTAGACTGAGTTCCTCTATTTCAGTGAGTGTTTGATCCGCTGAAATAAGTTAATTTAATATTCATCACTATACGTTCAAAAATTAATTATGTCAACATTTTATTTTGCAATAACTTTAAAAAGTCAAAAAATTCAACAAAAAAAGCAGGGAAGATACATCCTCCCTGCACATTTATTATGCGTTCACTTTTAACGCTTTAAATTCTTCGATTAGAAGAGGCACTACTTCAAATAAATCGCCTACGATACCGTAGTCCGCAACTTTGAAAATATTTGCCTCTGGATCCTTATTAATCGCAACAATTACTTTTGAATTTGACATTCCCGCTAAGTGCTGAATTGCTCCAGAAATACCCGCTGCAATGTAAAGGTCCGGTGTTACTACCTTACCTGTTTGACCAATTTGAAGTGAGTAGTCACAATATTCAGCATCACATGCACCACGTGAAGCTCCAACTGCACCTCCAAGTAAATCTGCTAGCTCTTTTAATGGTTCGAAGCCATCCTCTGACTTTACGCCACGACCACCTGCTACAACAACTTTTGCCTCTGAAAGATCGACACCCTCTGAAGATTTACGTACAACCTCTTTAATAATTGTTCGAAGGTTTGTAATATCTACAGTAAGAGAAGTGATGTCACCAGATTTTCCTGCTACTTTTTCTAACGGCGCAATATTATTTGGACGAACTGAAGCTAAAACTAAGCCGTCTTTTACTTTCACTTTTTCAAAAGCTTTACCAGAGTAAATTGGACGGATGAATACAACATCATCACCAGCACCTTCCATAGACGTTACATCAGATACAAGACCCGCTTGTAATTTACTTGCAATTTTTGGTGATAAATCTTTACCGTTTGCAGTATGACCAAACACGATACCTGTTGGCTTTTCTTCCTCAATTACAGCTAATAAAGCTTGGCCATAGCCATCAGATGTATATTGTTTTAAATGTGGATGCTCTACCGTTACAACACGGTCAGCACCATATTCAAATAATGGACCCGTTAAACCTGCTACAGCATCTCCTAAAAGAACACCAACAACCTCACCGCCATCAGCGATTTGCTTTGCAGCCGCAATTGCTTCGAAAGAAACATTACGTAAGCTTCCTTCACGAACTTCACCTAATACTAATACTTTTTTTGACATAGTATATTCCCTCCGTTACCCTTTAAGATTCGATTTGTGTCATCAGATGACTTAAACTACTTTTGCCTCTGTATGAAGTAGGTTTACTAGCTCTTTTACTTGAGCAGAAAGTTCGCCCTCAAGAATACGACCTGCAGCCTTTTGAGCTGGTAAGAAAATATCAACTGTTTCTACCTTAACTTCTACATCATCTTCATCGATATCTAAATCATCTAACTCAAGTTCTGCAAGCGGTTTCTTCTTCGCTTTCATGATCCCTGGTAAAGATGGGTAACGTGGCTCGTTTAAACCTTGCTGAGCTGTTACTAAAAGTGGTAAAGATGTCTCGATTACTTCTGAGTCACCTTCAATATCACGTACAATTTTCGCAGATGTTCCATCAATTTCAAGCTTTGTAATTGTTGTAACATAGTTAATGCCTAGTAAATCTGCAACACGAGGTCCTACTTGACCAGAGCCTCCGTCAATTGCAACGTTTCCTGATAAAATTAAATCAGCGTCTTTATCTTTTAAATATTCAGCCAAAATATATGCTGCTGCATTTTGATCCAATTCATCTAGATCGTCTTCTGTATTAATCAGAACCGCTTCATCAGCTCCCATTGCAAGTGCTGTGCGTAATTGCTTCTCTGCATCTTCGCCACCAATTGAAACAACTGTTACTTTACCGCCTGCAGCGTCTCGTACTTGAATAGCTTCTTCAATGGCATATTCATCGTAAGGATTGATGATGAATTCTGCGCCATCCTCTTGGATTTTACCACCCGACACAACGATTTTTTCTTCTGTATCAAACGTACGTTTAATTAATGCAAAAATATTCATATATCCATACCCCCTGAAACGATTTTTATTTCTAAGTAAACTTATAAATATTATATATTTTCAGTGTCGATAACGTCGATAACACTCTTTCAAGTCGCTATCGACACTGATGGAATATTATTTACCAGTAAACACAGGCTCGCGTTTTGCAATAAATGCTTGAATTCCCTCTTTTGCATCTTCTGAAACGAATACTGTACCAAAGGATTTTGCTTCCGCCTCAATCCCTTCATAGAATGAAGCATGCTTTGCATATTGCAATGTTTGAATAGCAGCTTTTAAAGCTACCGGACTCTTCTTCGCAATTTTCTTTGCTACCTTTAACGTTTCTTCTAGTAATGCTTCATCTGTAAATGCACGATTTGCTAAACCCCATTGTACAGCTTCTGTACCAGAAATCGGCTCACTTGTGAACATCATTTCTGCAGCTTTTGCAACTCCTACATATCGTGGTAGACGTTGTGTACCCCCAAAACCTGGAATAAGACCTAATTGTAATTCAGGTAGTCCTAATTTCGCAGACTCTGTCACAAAGCGTAGATGACAACTCATCGCTAATTCTAAGCCCCCGCCTAGTGCAGCACCATGAATTGCAGCAATAATAGGTTTAGAGAACGTTTCAACTCGCTCAAAAACTTGTTGACCATTGCTCGCTAGCTTTGAAAATTCATCACCAGAAACAACCTCTGTAAACTCTTTAATGTCTGCACCTGCTGAGAAGAAACGACCTTCGCCATGAAGTACAAGGACACGTACAGTGTCATCATTTTCTACTTCATCTAGCACAGCATTTACTTCGGAGATGATTCCACGAGATAATGCATTTGCTGGTGGGCGTGCAATTGTAATAATCGCTACTCCATCCTCTGCTTTCCAACTTAGAAATTCCATTTCTCCACATCCTTTTAAGCTTTAATACCGTTCAAGATTAATGCCTGAACTTTTGGAACCTGTTCTATCAAATCATATCGATATTCATTCATAACCCACGACGTAATAGTTTCGTCAATGGTTCCAAACACCATTTGACGCGCCAAGCGCACATCCATCGTTTGATTGAACTCACCTGATAGCATACCTTCGATTAAAATTTGATCCAGTAATTTTAAATACTCTCTTAACACCGAATTAATCTTTAGTCGTAAATCTTTATTCGATTGTCGTAGTTCCAATTGTGTGACGGTCGCTAGGTATCGATCTGTCGCTAGAACATTAAAATGATTTGCGATCATTCGTGAAAGTTTGTCCTTAGACGTACTTCCATTTTCTATTATATCTTGTAATGACTCTACAAAAACAGCCATTTTTTCATTAAAGACAGAAATTAATATATCTTCTTTATTTTTAAAATATAAATAGATTGTTCCATCGGCCACCCCTGCCTGTTTAGCAATCTTCGATACTTGTGCTTGGTGATACCCATTTTCTGCAATAACGATGACAGCTGCATCAATAATTTGCTTATATTTTGGCTTATCACGTTTCACCTTTATATCACCACCTAAAAAAACTTGCACACGCCCCATTCATGCTGATCTATTGCGAAGGATGTGACGTGGTAACCTAAAAAAATATGAAAATATGAATGGTCATTCATTCATATTTTCATATTATAATTTAAAACTTTGCTTGTCAATACTTTACCACGTATTTATTTTGCTTCTTTATTCACCATTTTTGTTTTTTCCTCGTCTACTAACGAGCGACGCAAAATTTTCCCAACAGCCGTTTTCGGTAGCGCATCTCTAAACTCATAATAGCGCGGAACTTTGAAAGCGGCTAAGTTTTGACGGCAATATTTATTTAATTCGTCTTCCGTAATCGAATATCCTTCTTTTAAAACAATATAAGCTTTTACTGTTTCTCCACGATACGGGTCTGGTATGCCCGCAACTACACATTCTTGGATTTCCTCTCGTTCATATAATACTTCCTCTACTTCACGAGGGTAAATATTAAAACCACCTGCGATAATGATATCTTTTTTACGGTCAACTACATAGAAATACCCTTCTTCGTCCATATAGCCCAGATCGCCTGTTAAAAACCACCCATCTACGAACGACGCTGCCGTATCTTCAGGGCGATTCCAATAACCTTTCATAACCTGTGGTCCTTTTACAGCTATTTCACCTACCTCACCGACTGGAAGCACCTCTGTATCCCCCGTACGTAAAATTACTGAATCCGTATTTGGCCAAGGTAAACCAATTGAGCCCATGACACGCTTTCCCCAAATAGGTGTAGCATGTGTGACAGGAGAAGTTTCTGTTAAACCATATCCTTCTACAAGCTTTCCCCCTGTAGCCGCTTCAAATTTCTCCTGCACTTCTACTGGCAATGAAGCAGAACCACTTAAGCATGCTTTTATAGATGATAAGTCATACTTTGCAATATCCGGGTGATTTAATAGACCAATATATAAGGTCGGTGCACCTGGGAAAAGAGTCGGTTTTTGCTTATCTATCGTTTTCAACGCCGTCTCTGCATCAAACTTTGGTAATAACACCATTCTATTTTGCGTGAAAACGGATAATAACATAACAGTAGTCATACCATAGACATGGAAGAATGGTAGAATGCCCATAATGGTTTCCTCTCCATGTATACATTTATACATCCATGCATCACACATCGTTGCATTAGCAATTAAGTTTTTATGGGTTAGCATCACACCCTTAGGAAAGCCAGTCGTTCCACCTGTATATTGAAGCAGTGCAATGTCCTCTTCAAAATCAAATGGAATATCAATCATTTTGATGGGAGCGGAGCGCATAATTTCTGTGAATAAATGATTTTGACCACTATGTTCAACCTTGACACTAAAACCGTACTGCTTTTTTTGAATATATGGATACACCAAATTTTTAGGGAATGGCAAATAATCTTTAATAGCTGTGACAATTACATTTTCAAGCGCAGTTTCTTTAATAATTTTCATAACACGTGGATACAAAATATCCATCAATAAAATTACTTTCGCACCTGAATCAGCCATTTGATATTGAAGTTCACGCTCAGTATAAAGTGGGTTTGTTTGTACGACAATCGCTCCAGCATACATTGCCCCGTAGTAAGCAATTACACTTTGTGGTGAGTTTGGTAGCATAATCGCTACTCGATCTCCCTTTTCCACCCCAAGGGCTTGTAAATAGTTTGCGAACCTAAGCGCTGACTCATATAACTCAGTATACGTCAAATCCTTTCCCATAAAATGAATCGCAACTTTGGATGGATTCTTTTTATAGGCGCGTGTCAAAAACTCTTGCACAGGAATTTCCTCAAACGTTAAAGACGATGGTACTTCTTCAGGATAATTTGATAGCCATGGTTTTGTTGTCATACGTCCTCTCCCCTTTGTCCCAAACTTTGTAAACTCTTATTTTAATTATAATGAAAAAGAAATACTCTTTCAAACATAAAATAGAAAATAAATGCATTTACGATTAATTATTATGCATTTAACAACATTTATATAACTGTGTTTCTTAGGGTTTAGATCAATGTACTTTATGAATACTCATTCACTCTTACTTTTTTCATACTCAAGACTGAGTTCATATTTCTATATTAGAAGAATAATTTTTTAATGCTAATTTTTTAGATAGATGAAGGAATATTAATAGGTTTTAGTAGTATTTTGCGATGATTCATATGAGGTTGATGTAACTTATGATTTTTTTTAAGGTTATTATTTATTAAATGCGATGACACAATTAGCTGGCCGCTTCCTCTCCGAACCTGAGCCGTTTTTGAAGCTACCCGAACAGTTTCTTGCTCTACCTGATCAGTTTTGGAACTACCCGAGCAGTTTCTCTCTCTACCTGATCAGTTTTGGAGCTACCCGAGCAGTTTCTCTCTCTACCTGATCAGTTTTGGAGCTACCCGAGCAGTTTCTCTCTTTACCTGATCAGTTTTGGAGCTACCCGAGCAGTTTCTCTCTTTACCTGATCAGTTTTGGAGCTACCCGAGCAGTTTCTCTCTCTACCTGATCAGTTTTGGAGCTACCCGAGCAGTTTCTCTCTCTACCTGATCAGTTTTGGAGCTACCCGAGCAGTTTCTCTCTTTACCTGATCAGTTTTTTGACACTACCCAAGCAGCTTTCGAAACTTCAGGAGCTAATTTCTCCTGCATCATTGCCTATCCTTCAAATAATAAACGGTTTGATTATTGTGTCCCTCCTTTTTATTGGAGTATTCTTGTACTATTCTTTTCGCAAGATGTCGATTTGATAATTCTAAAAAATAACGAGCAGTTTGCGTATTAATTTTCTCATCGATTAATAAACAGTAGTCTTGCAATGCTTGATTAGCCGCGGTTTTATCATATATCTTACACTTCGGGCAAAACCAACTTTGTTTTTGCCGGATTAAATTAAATTGATAACAATGTCTGCAAAATATACCTTTTTTAATACCTTTGGGATCAATATTATAATGTATACATAGTGGGGGAGTCTGAAAAACACGATGATGCTTACGTAAAAGGTTGGCTATTTTTGATGTTGGAATCTTACTTTTTGACTTACTATTACTAATATGTTGTCTAAGAAAATATGTTAATTCACGCCTCATTAAAACTGGATACTTACCTTCTTCGTAGTAAACTTCAGCATTATTAAAGGGGAAAACTATGATACCGAATATATCTACTTGCAAATTTAGCTGTTTGAAAAATTCACTTAAGCCAAAAATATATTCATCGAGTTGAATTTCTGGGTGATTGAAAATATGTTTATCTCCATTCTCTAAAACACGGACCATTTGCCTTGGGCTACGCTTCAATTCTATATTACCTCGTATATTTTTGCTTTCAATTATAACAACAGCATACGGAGTAATAACTACGACATCAAGTTGAATAGGAACAGGTTCAAATAAAGTAATATTATGTAAAATATAGATTTCAAGGTTCCGAGATAGCTTTTGTAATTCTCTTATAATGCTCTGCTCTCCAAAATCACCTGCTTCTAACTGCTGTAAATCTTGAGAAATTTTTAAATGAAGCGGATGACTCGAATCCAATCGCTGAACCAACGCACGTAATCCAGTTATCATTGCTGCTTGCTCAAATGGTTTTAATAACATGAAGGTACTCCCTTCTTTTTGCCTTGAATATAGCAATTATTTATACCTTTGCATATAGCTTTTTATAAAATAAAAATTTAAGCGATTAAATGTACGCGATATTTTATATTTAAGAAAATTTGTGGATACCTAGATTTTTACTGCCTGGGCGTTACACTTCTGAGTGATTCTACACTTTACTGACTCGATACAACCTGAGCGGTTTTCTATGCTACCCGATCACTTTTTCTCGCTACCTGATCAGTTTTCAGAGCTAACCGATTACTTTTTCTCGCTACCTGATCAGTTTTCAGAGGTACCCGATTACTTTTTCTCGCTACCTGATCAGTTTTCAGAGCTACCCGATCACTTTTTCTCGCTACCTGATCAGTTTTCAGAGGTACCCGATCACTTTTTCTCGCTACCTGATCAGCTTTCCGAGTTACCCGATCACTTCCCCTCGCTACCTGATCAGTTTTCAGAGCTAACCGATCACTTTTTCTCGCTACCTGATCAGTTTTCTATGCTACCTGATCACTTTCCCCTGCCCCCGCTATCCGAGTAGCAGTTCTTCTCTTCACCCTATCAATAAAAAACGCATCCTCATAAAAGGATGCGTTTTTTGTTTAAACGGTCATCATATAATAGACACCGACTGCCAAAAATGCGATGCAGACAACGATTAGTACTTTTGCTAATTTTTCCATGTCATTACACTCCTATGCAATACTTGCCCCAATAACAAACGATAGACCGACTGAAATGGTAAAGGAAATGAAGCCGACTGAGCGATTATCATTTGCGATTTCTTGATCGACATTAAAACGTGGTGTCATAAACTCAAATAAGAAATATGCCACAATTAATAATGTAAAACCAAAAAGGCCCCAGCCAATCATTTCACTTAAAGTACTATGGCGCGCAATGGAAAAGCGAAAAATATTACAGATTCCCAGTATTTTCCCACCTGTTGCGAGTGCCACAGCGATATTACCTTTTTTAATTTCTTCCCAATTTTTATATTTCGTAACGACTTCGAACAATGCCATCGAGACGACTAAACACAATACGACAACACTAAAATATCCTGCCGTTTCGATAATTGGATATCGCCAAAAGCTAGAATTCAGCATTTTCTCCGTCCCCTTTACAGCTTATTTCAATTCCACAACTGTGACGCCTATGCCCCCCTCGCCGGCTTCACCAAAACGGAAGGATTTTACACGCTTATGCTTTTTCAAATAGCTTTGAATTCCTTGACGTAGTGCACCTGTACCGACACCATGAATAATTGATACACGCCCATAGTTAGCAAGCAAGGCATCATCAATATATTTTTCTGTACGTAAAATGGCATCTTCATATCGTTCGCCGCGTAAATCTAATTCTAATTTCACATGGTTGCTGCGATTTTTTACACCAGCCATACGTTGTACAGGTTCTTTTTCTGGTTTAATGTACTCTAGGTCACTATCGGAGATTTTCATTTTCAAAATACCCATTTGGACAACCCATTCGGAATTCGATACTCTTTCGAGCAATGTTCCCCGTTGTCCATAGCTTAACACCTTTACCTCGTCTCCGACAACTAAGTTTTGTGCACGGGCCTTTACTTGTGCTGCTTTTTTCAGCACTTTGTTATTTTCAAGCGGTGTAGCTTCTTCCAATCGTTTACGAGCATCGATAAGTTCATGCTCTTTAACAACTTGGTCTGCATTTTTGCGCATTTCTCGAAGCTCAGCAATAATTGATTCTGCTTCTCTTTTTGCTTCATCAACAATTTTACGTGCTTTTTCTTTCGCTTTTTTATCGAGTGCCTCTTTACGGTCTTCGTAAGCTTGTAGTTTTCCTTGTAGCTCTTTGCGTAGGGCTTCAGACTCTATCATTAATTCATGAGAGCGTTCTGCGTCATCTTCTGATTGGCGACGAGTTTCTTCAAGTGAAGCAATCATGGACTCCACCTCATGGCGATCTGTACCTGTAAAGCTTTTCGCACGGTCAATAATCGACTCAGGTAAGCCTAAGCGACTTGAAATTTCAAATGCATTGGAGCGACCTGGTACTCCGATTAGTAGGCGATATGTTGGACTCAATGTCTCGATATCGAACTCTACACTCGCATTAGCTACTCCTGGACGATTATAGCCGTATGCTTTTAGCTCAGGATAGTGCGTCGTTGCCATCACGCGGGCACCGCGACCATGTACTTCATCTAAAATGGAGATGGCTAGAGCTGCCCCTTCCTGAGGATCCGTACCGGCACCTAATTCATCAAATAGTACGAGTGATTCATCATCAAACTTTTGTAAGATATCTACTATGTTGACCATATGAGAAGAGAATGTTGACAGTGATTGCTCAATTGACTGTTCATCCCCAATATCCGCGAAAAGCTGTTTGAAAACAGCAAGTTCAGAACCATCAAGTGCAGGCACTGGTAATCCAGCTTGTGCCATTAATGTACACAATCCAACTGTTTTTAAAGTGACAGTTTTACCACCCGTGTTTGGTCCTGTAATGACAATTGCCGTTATATCTTTCCCGAATTCAATATCGTTAGCAACGGCCGTTTCAATCGGTAATAGTGGATGACGTGCACGCACAAGTCGAATGTAGCCATCGTTATTCATTTTAGGCATTGTACATTTGTTCGCTTGACCGTACTTGCCTTTAGCTAAAATGACGTCAATCTCGCCTAGTACTTTTACTAAGTTAAATAGATCTGGAGCTACTTCCTCGACCATCGCACTTAATGCAAGTAAAATGCGTTCAACTTCAGCTTGCTCTTTCATTTTTAAGCGATGAATTTCATTATTCGCTTGAACAACCGAATCTGGCTCGATAAATAATGTTTGACCAGAAGATGATTGATCATGCACAATTCCACCATAATGATGACGGTATTCTTGCTTAACAGGGATAACGAAGCGATCATTTCGAATCGTTACAAGTGTATCAGAGAGCATTTTTGAAGCATTGCTCCCGCGTGTAAGGCTTTCCAACTTAGATCGTACTTTAGCTTCCTCAGCGCGCAAAGATTGGCGAATGGATCGCAACGTTTGGCTTGCAGAGTCTAGCACTGAGCCATTTTCATCAATACAGTTATTGATTTCATGCTGCAAGCCCGTCAAAACAGGCATTGCTTCCTTTTTGGCGATGAAATGAGGAATATCAATCACTTCTTCTGATTCTATATCTTCAATAAAATTACGAAGAATTCTACTAGCTCGAATCGTACTTGATACTTCCATTAATTCCATCGCTGAAAGCATGCCCCCGATTTGTGCACGCCTTGCAGCTGGTCGTACATCAAAAATCCCACCCATTGGTACATTGCCTTTAACACGTAAAATGGACAGTCCTTCATCCATTTCTTCTAATAATTGTACAACCTTTTCATAGTCTGTCTGTGGTACAAGTTCATCAACGGCAGATTTACCGATTGAAGAAGTACAGTATGTAGCCACTTGCTGACGTACTTTATCATATTCTAGTGTTTTCAATGCGCGTTCTGCAATCACTGAGAACACCTCCTCAACCTATTTATTTCGTCGAATAAACGCTTCAAATTGTTCTCGCGTCCATGTATTCACAATCATATCCTTTTTCAACCATGCTCTGTTTGCGTAGCGTACCCCGATATCCATAAAGCGTAAATGAGCAATATCGTGGGCATCTGTATTGATTGCTACGGGCACGCCAGCTGTTAAAGCCATTTCTAAATGCTCAACACATAAATCAAGACGATATGGATTCGCATTTAACTCTAAAATTTTACCATACTCCTTCGCCCAAGCAATTAATTGCTCCATATCAGGATTATAGCCAGTACGATCCTCAATAATGCGGCCAGTTGGATGTGCAATCATATGAACATACGGATTTTGCATCGCCGTCAGTAAGCGCGCCATAATTTTGTCCTGCGATTGCGTAAAGCTAGAGTGAATAGAGGCAATGACGAAGTCTAACTCTCTCAGCACATCATCTTCAAAATCGAGTGAACCATCTGGTAAAATGTCCATTTCTGTCCCCGCATATAAATGGAAATCTGGATGTGCTTCATTAAATGCCTCAATTTCAGCACGTTGCTTTGTTAAACGCTCTGGCGTTAAACCATTTGCTACTTTTAAAAATTGTGAATGGTCGGTAATAACGCTATATTGATAGTCACGTGCTATTAATGCCTCGCCCATTTCAGCTACAGAGTATGCACCATCAGACCACGTCGTATGCATATGTAAATCTGCTTTAATATCTTCTAATTTCACAAGATGTTGAATGTCATCCGTTTTATCAAATTCTGTTGTTCCTGTACGCAAGCTAGGTGGGATAAATGGTAAATCAAAATGCGCAAAAAATTCCGCTTCATCTTTAAACGTTAAAACAGTGCCATCCGCTTGTTCCACACCATATTCACTAATCTTTTCACCACGGGCTTTTGCAATCTGACGCATGCGGACATTGTGATCTTTCGAGCCTGTGAAATGATGTAAGGCCGTTGCATATTCAGCATCTTTCACTAATCGAAAATCTACACTTACAGGCTCTTCTAAATCTAAAATAACTGAAATCTTTGTATCACCAGCAGCTATTACTTCTTGTACAGAAAGCTCATTCAGTAGCTTTTCACGTACAGCCTCAACTGCTTCCGTTACAACAATAAAATCAATATCTTTACTTGTTTCTGCTGCTCGGCGGAAGCTTCCAGCAACAGAAAAACGCTCAACTTCTTCCATACTACCTAGAAGCGCTTCAATTTGTAAAACAACAGGCTCAAGCTGCCAAATCGGTAAACGTTCTGATCGATTTGATAAATTTGCAAGTTCTTTTAAAATTTTTTCTTCTGTTTTTGCCGCAAAGCCTGCTAGCTCACGAACTTTACAAGCTTCACAAGCTGCCTTTAAACTTTCGGCAGAATCAATTCCTAACTCTTGATGAAGCTTAGCTATTTTTTTACCACCTAAGCCTGGAAGTTTTAATAACGGCAGCAACCCTTTTGGTACAATGTCTTCTAATTCTTTTAATAAGCTCGATTCACCATTTGTTATTAAATCCTCAATAACAGCAGCTGTACCTTTACCTATACCTTTAAGCTTTGTTACATCTTCCATCTCACTCAATGAGCGCTCGTCTCCCTCAAGTGCACCAGCAGCTTTTCGAAAGGCCGACACTTTGAATGGATTTTCCCCTTGCAATTCCATATACAACGCAATCTTTTCTAGTGTGCGAATAATTGTTTTTTTGTTCATTGGGAATTCCTCCTATCGTAAAAACACTTCCCTCAAAACCGAGAGAAGTGCACAGTTTGCTATTGCATATAAATATACCACCAGTTTTGGAACATGCTCGTAATAATTGGGGTATGCTCCAAAATGAGACCACTTAACAACGACTTCGACATTAAACTTTGGATAGAATCAACTGGTAATAAAGCAAGAATGTAAAGCAAGATAAACATAATTAAATAGTTTTCAATCATGCCTAACAATGCTCCCAGCCAACGATTCACTGTACCTAATACAGGTAAATACGCTATAAAATCAAAAATCGATGCCACAATTTGCATTGTAATTTTCACCGCAAAGAATATGACAGCAAATGCAATGACACGGTAAAAAGTTCGGTCTATATCCAGGCTATCAATGACTACTCCAAGACTACCTGAATCCGTTACCCCTGGATACGGGACCCAAAACACCATTTTTTGTGCTAATGGTTTATAATAGATATACGCAACAATTAGGGCAACTATAAAGCTAACGATATGCATCATCTGTACAATGAAACCACGTTTTGCTCCAACGATGAGCCCGGCTAATAGTACCGCTAATATGATTAGATCTAACATTCACTTCAACCCTTTAATTTTTTCACTTCTTCTTCTAGTTGCTCCATTCGTTCTTTTAATAGTAAATAATCGTGAACGGTATTTACTGCTGTAAGAACGGCAAGCTTTGTGCTATCAAGAGAGGGATTATGTACAATCATTTCGCGCATACGGTCATCAACAATAGAAGCGACAAGTCGCATATGTCCAATGGATTCAGAGCCGACCATTTTATATGTATGACCATATATTTCCACAGAAATTTTATTCTTTTCTTGATTTCCCATAGTCGCACCCCCCTTTTTAATTTTTGTGCTCACGATTTTTCCGATTGTGAGCAACTTACACAAAAAAGCTATTTATTATCATACCATGAAAGGTATAAAATTGTGAACAACGAGGACAGAAAGGAACGAGAAAATGTCAAATATTGTACTTTCAATATCAACAAATTTACAAAAAGAGGTGATGTCCTACTACGCAAATCATTTTGTAGAACGTAAAGCACCAGGGGTAATCTTTGCTGCAAAGCTCCCTGATACAGCCATTACGATGTACAAATCAGGAAAATTAATGTTCCAAGGGGGAGGCGCTGAGCGAGAAGCTGCACGCTGGGGAGACGTAGAAGTAACAAACACACAGAAAACATCATCGATTGGAGCAAAGGGTGACGCCCTGCCAGAAGGTTTTGCTACGATGTCGGTACTAGGCTCAGATGAAACGGGTACTGGCGATTACTTTGGTCCAATTACAGTTGCGGCCGTATATGTCCCTGCATCAAAAATTGCGCTTATTAACGAACTTGGTGTCAAAGACTCCAAAATGCTAACAGATGATTACATGCGTAAAATAGCACCCGATTTACGTGCAGCTTGCGTCCATAGTGTGCTTGTACTACGCAATGAAAAATACAACGAATTACAGTCACGAGGCTACTCACAAGGTAAAATGAAAGCTATGATGCATAATAAGGCACTTAAAAATACACTGTCAAAAATGGCTCCCGAAAAACCAGAACAGATCTTGATAGATCAGTTTGCGGAACGTGGCGTGTATTACAATTATTTAAAAAATGAACGAGATATTGTTCGAGATGATGTGCTATTTTCTACGAAGGCCGAGCAATTACATGTTTCAGTAGCAACTGCATCGATATTAGCTCGTGCGGCGTTTTTAAAAGAAATGGACCGACTGAGTGAGATTGCCGGGATAGAGTTGTTCAAAGGGGCTTCAGCAAAAGTAGATGCCTTAGCAGCTCGCATTTGGCGAAAACAAGGTGAGGAATTTTTACGTTGCATTACGAAATGGCATTTTGCGAATACCGAGAAAGCTAAAAAGATGAAATAAATTGGACTTATAGACAAAAAATTTCGCTATACTCACGCAGATGACAAGTTTTATACAACTTGCTTTCTACTGAAGTTAGCGAAATTTTTTATATACAAAACTTATCAAAAAGTTTTCGTTTCAATTAATATTTGAATTGTTGAATCGTTTGTTGAAGATTTTCAGACATTTTAGCTAGGGTAGTGGCTGATACTGCGATTTCTTCCATAGAAGCAAGTTGCTCCTCAGTTGCAGCGGAAATATTTTGTGCACTTGCTGTAGTTTCATTCGTTTGTTCAAGCACACTTTCAATCCCCATCGCCACTTGATTGGCGTGTTGAGACATAACTTTAGATGCTTCTGAAATTTGTCCTATTTCAGAGGTTACACTTTGTACATTCGTACGAATCTCTTCAAATGACTTTCCTGCCATGTTTGTTATATCAATCCCCTTGACGACCTCAGCTGAACCAGCAGCCATTGATTCAACTGCTAGATTTGTATCTTCTTGAATCTGCGAAATAATATCCTTAATTTGCAGCGTGGATTGTGCGGATTGTTCAGCTAGCTTTCGTACCTCTTCAGCTACGACCGCAAAACCTTTTCCTTGTTCACCCGCACGTGCAGCTTCAATTGCTGCGTTTAAAGCTAATAGGTTTGTTTGATCAGCAATTTGGGTTATAGCCTCAACAATGTGCTCAATTTCGTGAGAACGCTTGTCTAATGTTTGCACTGTATTTTCTAGTGCTTGTACAGTATTCTGAATCATGATCATTTGTTGAACAGCTGTTTGAATAGTCTCATCACCGATCATAACAGCGTCCATAGCTTTATTAGACATATCACTTACTGCACCTGCTTTTGTAGAAATATGCTGAATAGATGATGACATTTCCAGTACAGCACTATTACCTTCACTAACAGTCTCTGCTTGCATATCAATCGTTTCAGAAAGTGTTTGAATGGAATCAACAATTTGTGATGTTGCTCGCTTATTCTCTGCAGTACTTGCAGTCAGCTCCTCTGAAGAATTGGCCAATAAATTCGATTTCTCACCAATATTACCAACTACTTCACGTAACGAAGAAATCATTTTATTAAAAATAGTAGCCAGTTTCCCAATTTCATCATCTCTTCTTATGTTGATAAAATTACGTAAATCTCCTTCTCCTACTTGTTCAGCAACTGTAGATAGTTCTTTTAGTGGACGAATGATTGAGGCAATGATCATGCCACCTATGATCCCACAAATAATTAAAGCAGTAACAATGACTGCTATAGTCGATTTTAAAATTGGCGCTGTGACAGCTGTGACATCCGCTACATCCATAACACCGATAATTTTCCACCCTGTTAGTTTATTAGTAGAGAAAAATACTTGATGTTCCTCGCCATCTTCCTGAATTGTAAAGCTACCTTCTTCTTTTCCTTGCATCTTTTCTATGTACGAATCTTTCAGCTTAGTTCCTACTTCAACATTCGGATCTGCTATCGTAAGATTATTGGCATTCACTAATGAGGCATAGCCACTTTTCCCAATCTCTACAGCATCTACGAGCTCCGCAATTTCGCCAAGTTTCAAATCTATGGAAACAACCCCGGATTTGTCACGCAATTCTGCCGCTACAGTTAAAGTTAAATCGCCTGAAATATTTGATTTATATGGGTCCATCACGACGCCTTTACCCGGCGACTCTATAGCCTTTAAATACCAAGGTCGCAAAAATGGATTATAATCAGAAGGCATTTCATGATATGGATTTCGTAAAAAACCATGGCCTTCTAGAGTTAACGCAACTACTGAAACACTATTATGTAAAGCATTGTATTTATCTAATTCCTTTAATGCTGCTGCATCTTGCCAATCCTTATTAAAATAAGCAGCCAAATATTCTGCATCACTTATGATTGGGGAAATTTCTTTTGTAACTAAAGTATTTATTAAATCGACATTCTCACGAGATTTATCACTTAATTCGTTATAATATAAATTATCTGATTTCAAGTATGAGAATGTACCAATTGCAATACTCGGAATTAAGAGTGTCATTGTAATAGCCCAGATTAACCGAGCACGCACAGATAAGCTTTTTCGTTTTCGATACTCTTTCAAAATCATTATCTCCTCTTACTATTTTTTTCTATCCAATTTCTACTATACACATAATAAATACTCAAGATTTATTTTTTGTTATTTCAAAATATTATTAAAAACGCGAAATATCCAAAAAGTATGCAGTAGCTGTTACTCATAAAATATTAATACGTTCGCCTGACGGCTTTCCAACTAAAAAAGCTGCCTCATTACGAGACAGCTCACAAAAGTATTATTATAATTGGATTTTTGTTTAGCCTTAATATTTAAACTGTTTAATCGTTTGTTGTAGATTTTCAGACATTTTAGCAAGGGCTTCGGCCGATGCAGCGATTTCTTCCATAGAAGCAAGCTGTTCCTCTGTTGCAGCGGAAATATTTTGTGCATTTGCTGTATTTTCATTTGTTTGCAGAAGCACACTTTCAATTCCGATTGCCACTTGATTGGAATGTTCAGATATAACTTTTGCTGTCTCTGAAATTTCTCCTATTTCATAGGTTACGCTTTGTACATTATTATTAATTTCTTTAAATGACTTTCCTGCCATATTTGTTACTTCAATTCCCTTTACGACTTCAGCTGAGCCAGCAGTCATTGATTCAACCGCTAGTTTTGTATCGGCTTGAATATAACCAATGATATCTTTTATTTGCATTGTTGATTGTGCGGATTGCTCTGCAAGCTTTCGTACCTCATCAGCAACAACTGCAAAACCTTTTCCATGCTCACCAGCACGAGCAGCTTCAATTGCAGCATTTAAAGCTAAAAGATTTGTTTGATCAGCAATTTGCGTAATAGCCTCTACAATACGTCCGATTTCATTTGAACGATTACTTAATGTTTGAACCGTACTTTCCAGTTCCTGAACAGTACTTTGAATCATTTCCATTTGGCCAATTGCTGTTTGAATAGTTTTGTCTCCTATCATAACAGCCTCCATTGCTTTATTCGACATTTCATTAACGGTATCGGCCTTTACTGCAATTTGTTGAATCGATGAAGACACTTCAAGTACAGCGTTAGTGCTATCATTAATTGTTTCTGCTTGCACATCAACCGTTTCAGCAAATGTTTGAATGGAATCAACAATTTGTGATGTAGCTCGTTTATTTTCTGATGTACTTGCAGTAAGTTCCTCCGATGATGCAGCTAACTGATTTGATTCCTCACCAATGTTACCAACTACACCACGCAAAGATAGAATCATTTTATTGAATATATCCGCCAATTTACCTATCTCATCTTCTCTTTTAATTTCAATTAAATTGCGTAAATCACCGTCTCCTACCTGCTCAGCTACTGTTGACAACTTTTGTAATGGCTGAATGATTGATCTTACAATGAAGGCACCAATGATTCCAAATATGATAAGAGCAATAACAATGACTGTCACAGTGTTTGTTAAAATTGGTTTTGTAACAGTTCCTACATCTGCTAAATCCATAGTACCAACAATTTTCCAACCTGTTAGTTTATTGGTAGTAAAGAACACTTGATACTCTTTTCCATCTTCCTTAATGGTAAAACTACCATCTTCTTTTCCTTGCATCTTTTCTATATATGACTTTTTGAGCTCTGATCCTACCTCTAACTGTGGATCAGCAATAATAAGATTATTGGCATTTACTAAAGTAGCATAGCCATTATCACCAATTTCCACTGATTTCACTAGCTCGGAAATTCCGTCTAAATTTAAACCAATAGAAATAACCCCTGAACGATCCTGTAAACCAGCTGATACTGCTAATATTAATTCACCTGTAATTGTTGATTTATATGGATCAATCATAACGTTTTTGCCAGGTGATTCAATAGCCGTTAAGTACCATGGTCGCGTAAATGGATCATAATCAGTTGAAGATTCAGCTTGTGGCTCACGCATAAATTTGTGCCCCTCAATTGCCAAATTGACAACAGAGACGTTGCTATGTAAAGCATTATATTTTTCTAATTCCTTTAAAGCATCTGCATCTTGCACATTCTTATTAAAAGAAGCAGCTAAATATTCCACATCACTTTGAATAGGTGATATCTCATTTGAGATGAGTGTATTTAATAAATTTACATTTTCGCGTGAGCTTTCACTTAATTCCTTATGATATTGATCAGAAGACTTCAAATACGAAAACGAACCAATAGCAATGCTGGGGATTAAAAGTGTCAAAGCAAACGCCCATATTAATCGGGCTCGCACGGAAAGGCCTCTTCTTTTTCGTTGATTTTTCATATTAGCTACCACCCCATAGTAAAATTTTCTATCCAAAACTTACTATACAGTTAATATGGGTCAAAAATTTATTTTTTGTTATTTCTAAATATTGACGAAAAACTTAGATAAGGAATTAGCTTAAAGTATCTTCTCTCCTTTTTCTCATACTCCTGTGAAAACAACCTTATAACAGTCTAATGATGTTAACAAAACAAAAAGCTGCCTCATTACGAGACAGCTCACAAAAAAATTATTTATTTAGCGTACTTCTGTGCCTTCAATTGTTGCAATAGCTTTTAACACTTTATTATGTGCTGCAACAACCTCTTCATCTGTTAATGTACGTTCTGGATCGAAGTATGTTAGGGAGAATGCCACTGATTTTTTACCAGCTTCCATTTTTTCACCTTCATATACGTCGAATACACGAACGTCTTTCAATAATTTCACGCCTGCAGAACGAATCGCAGTAATAACTTCACCAGCAGTTGTTGCACGGTTCATGATAAGCGCAATATCACGAGACATTGCTGGGAAACGAGGCACTGGTGTATAGGCAAGAGGTGCTTCTTTTGCATTAGCATTTAATAATGTTACGAGATTCATCTCCATTACATATGTGTCTTTTACACCCCATGCTTTTTGTTCTGCTGGATGTAATCCACCGATAACGCCGACTTGTTCACCATCAAAAAGAATGCTAGCAGTACGTCCTGGGTGTAATCCATCTACTTCAGCTTTCACAAATGAAATACGGTCCTCTAAACCAAGCTTACCGATAACACCTTCTACAATGCCTTTTAAGACGAAGAAATCTACTGCTTTTTTCTCACCCTGCCAAGCATGGTCAAGCCATTTGCCTGTTACTACTGCCGCCACATGCTCTTCCTCATATGGTAGCCCTTCTTCTGTTTGACCAAGGAATACTGAACCAATTTCATACAATGCCACATTGTCAGCCTTACGAGCAACATTATAAGCAGCAGCTTCAATTAAATGCGGGATAAGACTTTGACGTAGAGTTGAACGGTCCTCGCTCATCGGCATTAGTAAACGTGTTACTGGCTCAGCTTTCAATGCAAAGCGTTGTGACAATGCCTCTGAAGTTAGTGAGTAAGTCACAGCTTGGTAAAGACCTGCGCCTTCCATATAATTACGAACTACTCGACGATTCGCTTGATATGGTGTTAGACGGCCTACTTGGTTTGCTCCCTCTGGTAAAGTCAGCGGAATTTCATCATAGCCGTATAGACGAGCAATCTCCTCTACTATATCTTCTTCAATTTTAATATCTTGACGACGTGTTGGTGCATCAACGATTAGTAAACCATTTGCTGCTTCTACACCAAATTTAAGACGCTCTAAAATAGATAGCATTTCTTCTAGTGAAATTTTCATACCTAAACGTTCATTAATGAAATCTGGCGAAACAACAACACGTGCTGGTGATTTATCTAGTTCATCAACGATGCACGTTCCTTCTAACACTTCACCACCAGCTAATTCAGCTAGTAGCGCTGCAGCACGCTCTGCAGCAGGTAACACACGGTTAGGATCTACACCCTTTTCAAAGCGAGCAGAAGCATCTGAACGAAGTCCAAGATGACGCGATGTTTGACGTACAGATAATCCGTCGAAGTAAGCAGATTCAATTACAACTGTTGTTGTAGAATCATTTACTTCAGAGTTTGCACCGCCCATTACACCTGCGATAGCTACCGGCTCTTTGCCATTTGTAATGACTAAATCTGTAGCTTTTAATGTGCGCTCTTGCTCATCTAAAGTAGTAATTTTTTCGCCCTCTGCTGCTTTACGCACTACAATTTCACCTGTTGCTAGGCTATCGTAGTCAAAGGCATGAAGCGGTTGGCCGTATTCCATTAAAATGTAGTTCGTTACATCGACAACGTTATTATGCGGGCGTACACCTGCTGCCATTAAGCGATTTTGTAGCCACATAGGTGATTCTGCGATTTTTACGTTTTTCACAACTTTTGCTACATACATTGGGTTTGCTTGTAAATCTTCCACTCGAAGCTTTAACATGTCTTCAGCTTTTTCAGAAGATGTGCTGTAGGCGATTTCTGGATACTTCACTTCTTCAGATAGAATTGCCCCAACCTCGTACGCTACACCTAGCATTGACAATGCATCTGAACGGTTTGGTGTTAGGCCAAGCTCTAATACTGTGTCACGTAGACCTAAAATAGCAAGGGCATCTGAACCAACCTCAGCATCTGCAGGAAGCACATAAATCCCTTCAGAATATGCTTTAGGTACAAGTTTACCTTCGATTCCTACCTCTTGTAATGAACAAATCATACCGTTTGATTCATGTCCTCGAAGTTTTGCTTTTTTTATTTTAATGCCGCCTGGTAAATGTGCACCTGGACGAGCGACAATTACTTTTTGACCAGCATCAACGTTTGGAGCACCACAAATAATTTGTTGTGGCTCAGCTTCACCCACATCCACTTGGCAAATATTTAATTTATCAGCTTCTGGATGTTTCTCTTTTGAAACGACATAGCCGACAACAATTTTATCCATTCCGTTAGCACGATCAATTACTGCATCTACTTCAATTCCAGAGCGCGTAATTTTTTCAGCTAACTGTTCAGACGTTAAATCCTGTGCACTTACATAATCTTTTAACCATTCTAATGATACTAACATTTTTTATCCTCCTTACGCCTCTGTTCGCTCAAATTGTGATAAGAAACGTGTGTCACTTGTATAGAAATGACGAATATCGTCGACACCATATTTCAACATTGCAATACGTTCAGCACCAATACCGAATGCAAAGCCTGATACTTTCTTCGGATCATAGCCAGCCATTTCAAGTACATTTGGATGCACCATACCAGCTCCTAAAATTTCAATCCAACCTGTACCTTTACATACGTTACAGCCAGAACCACCACATTTGAAGCAAGAAATATCCATTTCAACAGATGGCTCTGTGAACGGGAAGAAGCTTGGGCGAAGTCGAATTTCGCGGTCTGCACCGAACATTTTTTTCGCTAATGTATCAAGCGTACCTTTAAGGTCACTCATGCGAATGTTTTCACCAATCACTAATCCTTCAATTTGCATGAATTGGTGAGAGTGTGTAGCATCATCGTTGTCACGACGGAATACTTTCCCTGGGCAAATAATGCGAATCGATTCACCTTTTTTCTCTTCCATTGTGCGAGCTTGCACAGGAGATGTATGCGTACGTAATAATATTTCCTCGGAAATATAAAACGAATCTTGCATATCACGAGCAGGGTGTCCCTTCGGTAAGTTCAGTGCCTCGAAGTTATAATAATCCTTCTCCACTTCCGGACCTTCTGCAATTTCATAGCCCATACCGATAAATAAATCTTCAATTTCTTCAATAACGCGTGTTAATGGATGACGATTCCCAACTTTAATTTCACGACCAGGTAAAGTGACATCAATCGACTCACTCGCTAATTTTTCAGCAATTGCCGCTTCCTCTAGTACCGTAACCTTTTCCTCTAATACAGCAGTTACATTTTCACGAACTGTATTGACTAAGGCACCCATTTTCGGGCGTTCCTCAGCTGATAATTTCCCCATCCCCTTTAATAAATCAGTGATAGGTCCTTTTTTCCCTAGATATGCTACTCGCACATCATTTAATTCCTTTAAATTTGCTGCCGCTTCAATTTTAGCAAGTGCTTCTTGCTCTAATTGCTTTAATTGCTCTTCCATGTAATAAACCCTCCTTGATTAAATCAATTTTGCCTTGGCGTAATCGCGTCCGGATTTTGAATTGTGCCCAGGCCTGCAGATGTTTTTTGTGCGAAAGCGCAGTGCTAACGTAGCGTCAGCAACACGAGGGCCGACACGATGTCGGTCATTTCGGTAATGCCACAGGACTTGGCGTTTTTACCGATGCAGGTCAGTCAGCCGTTTTCGCAGGATGCGAAGATTTTTAGGCTAACATCCTTAAATTCATTCCTTTGAAAATCCGTGATATCCGCCGGAGGCTTTATATTCATTCAGTAGTTTTTGAACACCAGCTGAAAAGGAACCACATCCGCATTTATCTCACCACCTTCAAAGGTGGGAGCCTTCTGTACCTGTCGCTACGCTTTCGGTACATAAAACATTTGTAGCTAACGTTTCACTTTCGCTCAAAAAGATTTGCTGAATGAAGATAAATGCCGATACTTCGATGGCACAAAAAAACCTCGCCCCTAAAAAAGGGACGAGGACATATTCGCGGTACCACCCTAGTTATTGCAAGGCAAACTCCTCACAATCACTTCATTGACATAACGACTAGATTAAAGCCGGCAAACCTTTACAGCATTTCGCTGGTCCCGGTAGCTGCTCGCGAGATGAATTCAAAACTGCATTGGTACGGCGCTGGCTCTCAATCTCCGGCCTACGCTCCCTGTCGTCCATTCACAATCTTTACTACTTCCCGGTCAAAGCATTTAGTATTCATATATACATTTTACATGTGATTATACAATACTATACCAATTCAAATCAAGAGCCATGTGCCTATTGCCATCGATAATAATGGTTATAACGGCAATTTTTAGGCCCATCACCATAACGTGTGGTTGATTTCCGTTCCGACTGAGCGCTTTGTTGCTGCCGCTTCGCTTTCGCACAGTTAAAACATTTGTTGCTGCCGCTTCGCTTTCGCACAGAGCTTCCTGGGGGCGTCTGATGAGCCACTTGGGCCAACAGATGTCACCGTATACTTATAACCACAGTTGTAATTGCTTTGATTTACTACTTTACAAATCCATATAAAACGATTCCTGTTGCTACTGCAACATTTAAAGACTCTGCTTGTCCCAAAATTGGAATAATCATATTTTGATCTGTCATTGAAAGTAGTTGTGGTTGAATGCCACTACCCTCATTCCCCATCATGATAGCGAATGAACCAGTATGTTCAATATCACTATAGACAACTGCATCCTCATCTAAAGCAGTACCAAATACCGGTACATCATTATCTTGTAGCTGCTCAATCCATTCCTCTAAATCACCACGAAGGACAGGAATATGGAAATGTGATCCTTGTGCAGAGCGAAGCGTTTTAGGATTATATAGATCAGCACAGCCCTTGCCGAGAATTACTGCATCCAAACCAGCGGCATCAGCAGTACGAATCATCGTCCCAATATTTCCTGGATCTTGGACGGCGTCAATTAGTAGCACCTTGCGCCATGAAGCCATTACATCATCTTTTAACAAAGGCTGCTTACAAACTGCAAATACACCTTGGGATGTCTCTGTTTCAGCAAACTCTTTGACAACAGCCGCTGTTACTTCTATTGTCGCTACATTATCGATTGGCCAAAGCATTGGTAAATCAACACCTTCACGTACAATTAGCTGCAGCACCTGCTCCTTATTTTTTAATGCTTCCTCCACCAAATGGAATCCCTCTACTATGAATTCTCCAGATCTTTCACGCTCTTTCCGTGTCGTCGCTAGTTTCTTCCAATATTTCACTAACGCATTTTGCGTAGATTCAATTTTTTTCATCGTTCCTCGTACCGCCTTTTTCCTATATAATGTTCATTATTATACAGTAGAAAACGACAATTACATAGTCATGCAAAAAACAGTTTAATTGTTATTTCTCCGTTTACCAATTATCGGAAAGAAAGCGCCCAGCCGGAACGGAAATCAACCCACGCTATGTAAATGAGCAATATTATTCCCTACTAGATATCCAGTGATATATGTTATAATTTTCAATATTTTAACAATGCGCAACGGGGATGAAAACAAATGAAAAAAAATGTACATGTAGTAGGTGCCATTATTGAAAATGAAAAGCATGAAATTTTTTGTGCGTTAAGAAATCCTAATATGGTACTAGCAAATTATTGGGAATTTCCTGGTGGTAAAATCGAAGAGGGCGAATCGCCTGAGCAAGCTTTATCCCGTGAAATATTAGAGGAATTTAATTGCTCTATACAAGTTGGAGAAAAGGTTGAGGATACCATTTATGAATACGAAAAATTTATAGTACGCTTAGAAACATTTAAAGCGTCGATTGTACAAGGAGAGCCGGTTCTACTAGAACATACTGCCATTAGATGGGTTCCTCGACATGAACTTCTAAATCTTAATTTTGCTCCTGCTGATATTCCAGCGATAAATAAAATACTTGTAGAAAAGTAGTGGTAAAGTGAATTTATTCAGTGGGATTTTCTTCATCTCCCACTGAGTAGTCGTCTTCATCAATTGGACTTAAAGCAGGTGGTGGAATACTTTGAGGAAAATTAAATACATTTAACGGATCGTATTTTCCCTTTACTTCTCTAAGCATTCTAAGATTACGACCATAATAGGCAGTTGGCCAATTTTTTATAAAACGATCTGGTAAATTTACATCATCTCCAGTTGTGAAAGGTGATAAAGCCCGCCTT
The DNA here is from genome assembly GCF_056322905.1 of Lysinibacillus sp. G1-3. Classification (NCBI taxonomy): domain Bacteria; kingdom Bacillati; phylum Bacillota; class Bacilli; order Caryophanales; family Bacillaceae; genus Lysinibacillus; species Lysinibacillus sp. G1-3. The sequence continues at coordinate 36,559 of NZ_JBWHYQ010000005.1, read as the reverse complement.
AAATTTTCTACCCAATGAATATTTTTTCTTCCTCTTTAAGCTTTTGCCATGATGTAATATACTCCTAAACAATTAAAGCATTTCCATAATAATAAGCTGTTCGACTTGATGTAATTTGACTTACTGCCCCTCTAAGCGATTGCTGCCAAATGGATGCATTTCTATTGGGTGCGTTAGAAAAAAAGTCTTTCATTTGTACAATGGCAGCATGAGGGAATGGCCTTTCAATAAAGGATCCTGACCTTTTACGAAGAGCTGGTTTATTGCCGCTCGGTAAATCAAAAAACTCTACACCTTTAATATACGGTCCTTCCTTTATCCATATGCCCGTGTGAACCTGCTTTTTTATAGGATGGAGTAGTTTCTTTAGCTCAGTTGTTGTACCTATAAACTCACCTTGAGAATATGAAGTTTGTAATTTTTATCACGTAAAAATGAAAGATAAATGCTCATTCCCTTTATTCATACATATGATGCTATATTGAAACCACTAAGGAGGTGTCCTAATGATTATTCATGTGGTGAGCGCTGGTGAAACGCTTTGGCAAATTGCAAACAGCTATTCTGTACCTATCAACTCCATTATCCAATTAAACGCTTTATCTAATCCAAACCAATTAGTAATCGGACAATCACTCGTTATCCCTTCCCCTTACACAACCCATATTGTAAAAAGGGGTGATACCTTATGGTCAATCTCCCAACAATATGGGGTGACTATGCAATCGATTATCACAGAAAACCATTTAACGAATCCAGATGTTTTAACACCTGGCACTACACTAATTATTCCACCCATTACACATATTGTGCTACCAGGGGAGACTTTATCGCAAATTGCCACGCAGTATGGAACGACTGTGCAAGCAATTGTTTTAGAAAATGAAATTACAAATCCAAACATGATTTATGCTGGTACGCATTTGATTATTCCGAGAGCAAAGCCTTCCATTGAAGTAAATGCTTATACGTATGAAGAGCCTAAAGAAGCTGTGCAGTCGATAAACGCGGTTGGTCATTTACTAACTTATTTTAGCCCCTTTGCTTATATGGTGAAGGAGGATGGAACACTACAGCCTATAAAGGATAAAGAAATGATTGATGCTGCCATTGCCAAAAACGTCACTCCTATGCTAACACTTACGAATTTCTCTTCCACAGAAGCCGGTTCCAACTTATCACATGTTATTTTATCTAGTGCAGAATTAAGGAAAAAGGTTATCGACAACACTTTACAAGTGATGCAAGAAAAGGGCTATAAAGTTCTAAACGTCGATTTTGAAAACGTTCTTCCAGCAGATCGGGAAAATTATAACACTTTCCTTCAATTAGCTGTTGATACCCTTCACCCAAAAGGATTCCTAGTATCAACGGCACTTGCGCCAAAAACGAGCGCAACGCAGACAGGCACTTTATACGAGGCACATGATTATGAAGCACACGGAAGAATTGCAGACTTTGTTATTTTGATGACATATGAGTGGGGATATCGACTTGGTCCACCACAAGCAATTTCACCTATTAACGAAATGAGAAAAGTTGTGGAATATGCATTATCAGTTATACCTGCTAACAAAATATTTTTAGGCTTTGAAATTTATGCCCGCGATTGGCTTCTACCACATGTTAAAGGTCAAGAGGCAGAAACATTTAGCTCTCAAGAAGCACTTAACAGAGCAAGAAAATATGGCGCAACCATTCAATATGATAGAACCGCACAGTCACCATATTTCCGTTATGTCGATGAACAAGGTAGAAATCACGAGGTATGGTTTGAAGATGCTAGAAGTGCACAAGCTAAGTTTGACATGACGAAGCAATATAATCTTCGAGGTATAAGTTATTGGGCATTAGGTTTTCCTTTCCCTCAAAACTGGGCGTTATTAAATAATGATTTTTCCATTAAAAAAGTTTCATTATAAAACATGAGGGTAATTTCGCTAGACTAGACGCTTTCTAGGATGTCCGATGAACTGTTTTAGGAAGGCGTTATTATAACTTAGTTTGCGCATTTAAGGCTTTATTATTAACCCAAAAAGTTCTAAACATTTCTACAATAAATTCTTATCTTCCCTAGTTTTTCCCATGATAAAAAATCAAATCAAAGCCATATTAAGAAATATCAAAACGAAAGGAGAAACTAAACATGGGAAGAGACAATAAGCAAGGTCAAAGCGCAAACAAAGGGTCATTACCTCAAACGCCAAAAAACCAAAAAATAGCACCAAACAAAGTTAGTGAAGAATTTTCTCAAGAGTTTATGAACCTGATTAATACGGTTACTAAAGAAGGTAAGACAAAAAAATAAGGGGGGCTTCAAGTGGATTTTGAACGTGCGCAAGAAATTGTCGCCTCACCAAAAGAATATGAAGTAAGCTATAATGGCGTATCAATCTGGATTGACAAGCTTCACGATGATGGTAAAACAGCAACTGTTCATTTACGGCGTTCTTTAGAAGAACGATCCGAAGTGGACATAGGAGAATTAAAGGAAGAGTACCTCGCACATTAAATATAAAACTGCTTACTTTCAATGATGAAGTTGAAGTAAGCAGTTTTTATGTTGTGAAAAACTATTAAATCAATGAACTAAGGTAAGTATCCTATCTAAAAAAGTATTGCAATTCGGTAAAATGAGTATTTATTCTGGCATGCCATTCCAATTTCTATCCACGATTTTGGGGGGTCTATCCACGCTTGGCGGTTCTACAACCACTTTTGCGGTTCTTTCCGTCGCTTCGGCTTTTCTTTCCGTCGTCTCGGCCTTTCTTTCCATCGCTCCAACTTCTTTCCGCCGCCTCGGCTCTTCTTTCCGTCGCTCTATATCCCGTCTCTGATAAGCCTAACTTTATATTACGAAATCCTCTTCATATTTGAACTCTTTTAAAACATCTCTTGCTCGCCTATGTAACTCCTTAAAGTTATTGGAAATCTCTTCTGCGGAAATCGGCTTACTAAATAAATAGCCCTGGATATAATCGCAGCCACCGTCTATGAGGAAAGCAAGTTGCTCCACTTCTTCAATTCCTTCGGCAACAACCTTTAATCTTAAATGCTTTGCCATGGATAAAATCATAGAAACGAGGGCTTCATCATTTGGATTATGTTGAATATTTCGTACGAACGTCCGGTCAATTTTCAAACAATCAATCGGAAAATCTTTTAAATATGAAAGCGACGAATACCCTGTCCCAAAGTCATCAACAGCAATTTGGATACCAATAGTCTTTAATTCATGAAGTAGCTGCGTTATTTGATCGATGTTCATCGTCATACTTTCCGTAATTTCTAATTGTAAGTATTTTGGTTCTAATTTTGTACATTGTAAAATTTCTTGTACCATATGCACTAAGTCTTGCTGGAATAATTGTCCGATAGATAAATTTACGGCAACCTTCATTGGTGGTAAACCTTGCTCCCTCCATATTTTTGCTTGAGCGCACGCCGTCTCTAAAATCCATTTCCCTAAAGGGATAATAAGGCCAGATTCTTCTGCAATCGGGATAAACTGTTCAGGTGAAACAAAGCCACGGGTTGGATGACGCCAACGTACTAGTGCTTCAACAGAGTCAATTTTATCCGTTTTTATATTTACTTGTGGCTGAAAATCTAAGTAAAATTCTTCATTAGCTAATGCTTTATGGAGCTCTTGTTCAAGCAATAGACGATCAGCAAGACCATTTGACATATACGGCTTATAAAAAAGAACTCTTTGAGGTATTTGGCTAGCTTCTCTCATTGCTAACTGCGCATGCATTAAAAGCTCTTCACCTGAGCAATTTTCTTCATGCGGGGCAATCCCAATATTAAGATTCCCAGTGAGTGTGAATAGGTGTACTTGTAATGGTCTTTTCATAGCGCTCTTCAAATTCAAGCAAAATTGTACTAACTCTTCCCTCGTCTTCACATGATTAATATAAATAATAAACTGCCCCTCAAGAAGCTTTGTTGCAAAATAATGAGGTGGTAATATAGCTTGAATTCTCTCTGCTACGAGCTTCATCATTGTATTAGAATAATTAATACCTATAGATGAGCGGATAGCGGCAAGGCGATCAATCTCAATCGCAATGATTGCTTTTTGACGACTATTGTCATGTAAATCCTCTTTTAAGGTTTTCAATAATAAATGTTCATTTGGAAGCTTTGTAATGTCATCGTGAAAAGCTTGAAAATGAAGCTCCTGCTGTGAATGCTCAAGATCTCGCTGTATTTTTAAAAGTTGCTGAAATGGTTTTTCAACAGTTGTATAGTAAATAGCCTTTAGGAAAAAGAAGAATGCAAAAAATTGATAAATTAATGCTGAAAAACCCCAAATTGATTTTAAATCTTTGATGAATGCAAAGAAAATGTCACTAATAATTAAATACATTGCTGCGCTAATAAGCCACATAACTCGTTTAGGCAGCTTTTCTTTATACTTACTTAAAATCACTATCGTTACACCTTGTAAGACAGCAGACAACAAATGAACAATAGCGTTTGCTTTCAGTAATAATTGTTCTTCAAGTAAAAAATATTTTGAAGAGAGATACACTAGAAAAAGAATCAGTAGTACAAATAATAAGGAACTGCTATATGAATAATTACGATCTTTCATCGTTAAGCGTTTTTTTGGCTTTAAAATAATAAAGAGAAAACCGATTGATAAGCATAAACGCTTTATTAAATCCAACCATATTTCCAAATATAGTGTTTCAGCCATTGGATATTGAGTCAATGACAAGTTCACTAATTCAAACAAGGCGATGATAAAAAATAAATTACCTATGTATAATGTTTGATTTGATAATAAATGTGAAAAAACGAGCCACGATTGAATAGCGATTGCCATTGTAAATACAATAGTTAGTACTTGTATAATCAAATTCAAACAAATGTAACTTTCTTCATTAAAAGAACCAAGTACTTGATTACTTAAACCTAACAAAGGTAACACTAGCATTAGTGGCAATACTATATACCAAATCTCTTTCTTTTTTATCTCAAATTGATTCAACCTATTCTCCAACAGAAACCCTCCAACCAATATATATCAAATTAGATAGGTAATATGTTCTATCCAAAGGGAATATAAAATTAAAAATTGTATTTTTCTTTGACTTCTTACAAATCATAGCATTTTTATTGGAAGTTGTATGCAAATTTTAAAAGTATGCCAATATTCATTTTTCACTGATATTAGCATACCTTTATTGCTTTACAGCACTATTCTTCTTTAGAATTTAACAACTCGCGAAGCTTAATCATTATTCTTGTACGTCTTTTTTTAACTGCCTCGACAGATACACCTAGTTCTTTAGCAATTTCCAAGTAACTATAACCTTCTACATAAAAAAGTAGTACTATTTTTCTTTCCTCTAATTTCAAATGAGACATAAACCATTCTAAAAGAGCTGGATTTCTTTCGCTTATATCATGATCTCGAATATAATTTATCGTTTCATGATCCATAGGTGTATTCATATTTTCAAAACTCTTTTCCTTTGAAAGCTCTTTTAAAATTTCTCCTTTAACGGTTGTATAAATATAAGCAGAAAACAGTCCTTTTGTTTGATCTGCTTTACGCCAAGCATTCCACACGGCTATGGAAGCTATATGACGATAATACTCATAATCCTTATAAATTTGGCACTTTAACAAAATTGATGTGATCATCGGCTGGACTAATTCTAATACTTCATCAAATGGTAGTTCAGTTGATAACTTTTTATTATGCTGAGTTGTCATCCTATTGTCCTGTCGACTGTGCACAGTCCATTATTCCTAGGTACCTCTATCTTAGTTAATAGGCTATAAGGATGTCGAACAGCCCTTTTATCAATATGATCAGCAAGTTTTTATAAGCACTTTTTAATATTTATACGCAACAATAGTGTGATATTTAAAAAATGATATGTTTTAACTTTCTTCAGAAGTTAAAGCCTCCGGCGAATGTCATGGAAATCGGAAAGGAGTTCTTAGGGGATGTTAGCCGAAAAATCACCACATCCATGCGATAACGGCGAACTGACCTGCATCGGTAAAAACGCCACGTCCTGTGGCATTACCAAAATGATCGACATCGTGTCGGACCTCACGCAGACCTAAGCACAGAGCCGATTATGGACGCATTGTTTATCTGTGCGAAAGCAAAGCGGCAGCTACAATTATGCCGTGGCATAATTGAACTGTAATTCTATACATATTTCTTTAAGAGTTGGACAAATTACTACTAAGGAGGCGAAATAGATGAATTTTCAAATAAGAGATGCGATTACGACAAACGTACATGGACAATCAGCGGCTGAATTTAAAGATATTGTCGAGGATGCAATTAGCCGTGGTGAAGAGCATTTACTTCCAGGGCTTGGTGTGTTTTTCGAAAAATGGTGGCAGCAATCTAGTCCTGCTGAGCAGGATGCATTTACCCAAAAATTAGAAAAAGCCTTTGCTCACTAATTTTTTATAGCAGTTCATTCCATTTCCTATAAATGCATGATAAAGTTTAATTTATCAGAAAATTAGGAGGGATTGGAATGACTGTTGCTGTAGAATTAATAGTAAATCAACTAAAAAAAGTTTTATCTGAAGAACAGGTGTCAACAAACGAAACGGTGCGACAGCTACATGGAAAGGATGAATCTCATCATACAATGAGCTTACCAGATGTCGTTGCCTTTCCTCGTTCCACGGCCGATGTCAGTGCCATCTTAAAAATTGCGCATGCGGAACGTGTACCAGTCGTACCTTTTGGTGTTGGCTCAAGTTTAGAAGGTAATGCAATTCCCATTGCAAATGGCATTTCTATCGATTTCTCTGAAATGAATGCTATTTTAGAAATTCGACCAGACGACCTGCTAGTAAAAGTACAACCGGGTGTAACACGTGCCCAATTGAATAAAGAATTAAAAAAACACGGACTTCAATTCACAGTTGACCCGGGTGCTGATGCTACACTAGGTGGAATGGCGGCAACGAATGCCAGTGGAACAACCGCAGTGCGTTATGGTGTTATGCGCGATCAAGTAAGAGATTTAGAGGTTGTACTCGCAGATGGTTCAGTCATTCATACCGGTAGCTTAGCAGCGAAGTCTTCTTCTGGTTATCACTTGAATGGCCTTTTCATTGGCTCTGAGGGTACGCTAGGTTGCTTTACAGAGTTGACTTTACAAGTCTATGGTATACCCGAATTTGTAGCGGCGGGACGTGCAGTTTTTGCGACAGTTGGCGATGCTGTCAATGCAGTAACCGCATTGCTGCAAGTGGGCATTTCAATTGGCCGTGTTGAACTGGTCGATGAAGCCTCTATTAAACAAGCAAATATTTATAATGAAACATCCTATGACGAGAAACCGACACTATTTTTAGAATTTCACGGAAATGAAGCTGGTATGCATGCAGATATAGAATTTGCTAGAGAAATTTTTGCGGACTTTGGCTGTCTTTCTGTTGAATTTGAACATGACAATGCAGCTCGTAATAAGCTATGGGAGGCGCGCCATTCATTAGCCTATGCTTATATCCATGCCTATCCGGGGAAAAAGCTTATGTCGACTGATGTTTGTGTGCCGATATCTATGCTTGCTGAGTCCGTTTTGTATGCTCGTGAACAGCTTGAGGAAGTTGGTCTTGCAGGCGGAATTGTAGGTCACGTAGGAGACGGTAACTTCCACGCCTTGTTAATGTTAGATCCAAACGATGCTGAGGAGCAAGCAAAAGCCAACCGCTTCAATGAACATATCGTCCAATTTGCTTTACTGCGTGGTGGCACTTGTACCGGTGAACATGGTGTTGGTATTGGGAAAATGAAATATCAGTCTACAGAGCATGGAACGTCTTTATTAGTGATGAAGAGCATAAAGGCAGCACTTGATCCACATAACATTATGAATCCAGGGAAAATTTTCAACTTATAAGGTAGATACTTAAAACACGATCTCGCCATGAAAGGAGGGACCGTGTTTATTTTTGGAGATTATCGACTGTTACGCTCAGTCCCTAATGCACTTGGTATCATCGTTTCAACCAGGTAATCTCCTTCTTCAAATATTATTTTTTTCAACTCAATACCGAAAAATTCCTTCATCCTTACTTCTGTCATTACCTCTTGTACTTTACCGTAGATGACGCCTTTTTCTTTTGCAGTCATCAAGACTCGGTCTGCTAGATAAAATGCATGATTTGGGTAATGGGTATTAATTATGCATGAGATTCCACGTTCCTTTGATAAACGCTTAATCGTTTGTAAAATAACTATTTGTTTTTGAATATCCAAATGCGACTCAGGTTCATCTAAAATCAAAACTTCTGGTTCAGAAACAAGCGTTCTTGCAATTAAAGCTAACTGCAATTCACCACCACTAATTTCATTGCATGATTTTTTAGCAAGATGTAAAATATCAACCATTTCAAGTGCTTGATGAGCCGCTTCCAAATCCTTCGCAGATGGCTGAGCAAGGGTACTAATATACGGAGCCCTCCCCATAACGACAAGCTCTTCTACAGAAAATCCAAATACCATTTTATGCGCTTGGGGCACATATCCAACACGTTTCCATAGTTCTTTACGATTTAATGTTGCAAGCGATTTGCCGTCTATGAAAGTTTCTCCTTTTTTCCATTCAAGTAACCCAGTTATACATTTTAACATCGTCGTTTTCCCTGCTCCGTTCGGACCTAGAATCGCCATTATTTCACCTGGCTCCAACGTGAAATTGATGTCTTGTGCATATAAATCAGGTAATCTTTTTCGTTTTTTTTCATAATGATAATTACCGTTTATCACTTCAATTTTCATGCCCAGCCTCCTCCTGAACGGCGTAATAAATAAGCGAAGAAAGGCGCTCCAATAATTGCTGTTAAAATAGATAAAGGTATTTCTGTTGCTGTTAATGAACGAGCTAAATCATCAATTATTAATAAATAAATACTACCAATAGCTACAGATACAGGTAATACAAATTGATTGTTATTCCCGACTAGCATACGTGCAACATGTGGAATAATTAAACCGACCCACCCAACAATACCAGCAACTGCCACGGATGCGGCTGTAATTAAAGTCGCTCCTAAAATGACGAACCACTTTAAACGAGTAACGGGAATTCCCATTGATGCTGCCTCGTCCTCCGGCAATGTTAAAATATTCAATCGCCAACGAAGCAAGTATAAAAGTAAAATTCCCATTAATATTAGTGGTCCACCAATATATAAATCCTTATAGGTCGCGGTACCAAGACTCCCCATTAACCAGTAAGTAATGGCTGGAAGTTTTTCTTCTGGATCAGCCACAAATTTTGTTAAGGAAATTAATGCATTAAAGAGTGCAGACGTAACAACACCAGCTAAGACAAACATAAAAATTGGTGCATTTTTCTTTGCCCCTGCAATTAAATACGTAAAGCCAATTGCACCTAATCCAAAAATCAGCGCCATCATTTGTGCAATAAAGTTTTGCCCAAATAATAATATCCCAAGCGATGCTCCAAACCCTGCACCCGCAGAAACACCTAATATATCAGGAGATACTAGTGGATTCCCAAACATACCTTGAAAGCCTGCACCCGCAATCGATAAACCACCGCCAATTAATAGTGCAAGTAAGATTCGAGGTAACCGAATATTCATAACTACAGTTTCTTCCATATTTGTCCATGTTTGCTCAACAGGAAATACTTGAGAAGCTAGGATTTTAATAATATGCTCCAAGCTTACCTCAAACCGTCCAACACCGAGAGAGACGATTGCTACAAAAATCGGTAGCAACCATAAAAGTAACATTTTCCATTTCTTCATTTACAATCATTCCTTAATATTTCGCTGCATCTGAAGAAGGATTTAAAATAGAGTGGACTTCCTTATCTGAAACATCAAATTCATAGAAATCCTTATAGTAAGCTTTAATCTCATCTTCAATTTTATAGTTGAATAACGTTGGGTGATTTTTTTGTGCCATCCATTTTAGCATTAATGGCGCATCACCACTTGGTGGGAACCAACGATAAATACCTAATGGAATTTTATAAACTTTTCCATCTTGAACAGCTTTCACCTGACTCCAATCCTGACCATCCACCTTGTTTTCAAGCAAATCCTCCGGCTGTGTTTCAGTAAAGTTAGTGATATAAATGATATCTGGATTCCAAGCATAGATTTGCTCCATATTTACTTCTTTTCTTCCGTCTACATCATTTTCAGCTACATCTATAGCTCCAGTTGCATTAAGCCACTGGTTACCGAAGAAATTTCTACCACCGACAGTAATTGATTTATCATTATGCATATGTAAAATCATTGCTCGTGGCTTGTCCTTTGTGGCAACATCTTTCAATTTAGAATTAAGTTCGGACTGCACTTTTTTACCTTCATCTAAAAAGCGATCAGCACGGTCAGTTGTTCCTGTTATTTGACTCGTTAATGTCAACCAACTATTGAATGTTGCTAGAGGCTCAGCAGCTGCCGCATCAATAGCTTTTACAGCAACAACTGGAATTCCCACTTCAGTGATTTTGTTAATTGAATTCTCATCTGTTGCAATTTCAACGTAGAGCTGTGGATTTATTTTCATTAATTCTTCCACATTCACTTCACCATTTTGAATAAATGATGTTTCTACTTTTAAAACATCTGGTGAGATTTTGGCTAAAATTGAATTTTTCGCGGCATTATACGAATTTGGATGCATACCAACAATTTCTTTCGTTGAGTTTGTAGCGACATACCATGTAGAGAAATAAGGTAATATTCCTCCTGTCACGACACGATCAATTTTGCCCGGTACTGTTACTTCACGCCCAAGCTGATCCGTCACAATTTTTTCCTCTACTGTTGACTGAACTTCCGCTTTTGAAGATTCAGCAGATTGATTTGACGCTGATCCTCCATCTTGACTGCCACATGCTGCAAGCATTGCTGTTAATGCTAGCGTAGCTAAATAACCATATTTTTTCATTAACTCTCTTCCTCTCTTAACCATTTTGCCATTCCGTGTAAAAAGGGCTTCGACTGATCGATAAAACCAAGCCCAATATGGAACATCGGATCTAGTGTTGTGACAACTAATTCACCTTTAAAACTTACGTTGTCGATATAAAATAGTGAACGACCACCTGGTATGTCTAGTAATGATTGCGCACCAACTGGTGGTAAAAACGAACCATGATAATGCCACTTCATATTATGAAGCGTTATATAGGTAAATAATGGATGTGTTGTATTTCGCTCGCTCATTGGTAAATCGCCGTCTTCGCGTACCCACCAGCTGAAATTCACTTCTGAATCCTCCCAATCAATTGTAGGAAACCAATTATCTAAAATCTCACCAAAAATAATGAGTCGCTTACCCGATTCAATAAATGAGATAAGCTGGGATTGATAACGTCTCAAATGGGGAATATCAAGGCGGCATGATAAAATCAATGTGTCATAATCTGCTAAATTATATCGATGTAATTCACGAATATGTAAAATATCATCATATAAATATTGAAATTCTCGGTCTTCAAAAAATCGGTTTTGAAAGGGTAATCCATTTGTTACGATACCAATCATTGTGTCTCCACTCCCTTCAATTGATTGCGCTCATACTCTTCTCGGATGCATGTAAGCATTTGCAAACTTAAATATCGCGAGGAATTATCTTCATCGATAAATACCCGATAAATATCCGTCCCTGCACCTGCAAAAATTGTGCCATTTGTTGAATCACGATCCACATATATGATCGTCGCACCACTTTGATCCGTCACAAGTACTTCTGCATGCAGTGGAATCTTTTCGAAATAACCACGAGAAAAAAATCCTCGAACTCCTTTACGGTAGTTAATGTCATAAGCGTCAATACCTGCGAATAATGGATGTATTGGCTCTTTTATAATTATTTCACGATCCTTTAACGGAATCGGAGAACGCTTCCAGCTAGGAACTCCTACTAGCCAAGGTAATGATGTCTCTGTAAGTGAAAAAATAACGCCTCCCTGAGACAAATATTGATTCAAAACATCTTTATGCTCTAATAAAAATTGCTCTTCTACTAAATTAGTAATAATTAAGCCTGTGTAGGCACGTAAATCGGTATACGGTAAATCGTATAAATATAAAAATGTTAATCCTCGCTTTCGATCCTCATCTGTCAGTCTCGAAAACTGTATATCAATACCAACATAAGCAATTGGTTGCAAAACGAACCCTTCTTTCTATCTTAGTTTTATTGAAAATGATTATCATTTGCATCTAAATACATATTACAGTATAGTGATAATGATTATCATTGTCAAACTAGTTTTGTGCTCTTCCTTTTGTTTCCAAGACATTATAGAGGGAATTTTTTCCTCGAACAATATATTCAAAGGGCATAAAATGCTTTTTCAATATAATTTATTACTTAACTTTATTTTTGGAGGAATAAAATATGAGTGACCCGATTTCGATACTAAAACTAGACCCTGGACATGCTTTCGGTGTGAATGGTCGTATGCAAAAAGATACAGGAAATGAATCAAAAATAATTGATCAATATGATTTTGCATATGCAAATTTGGAGAATGTGGATGTTATCCTAATACCAAACTTTATTGATCAAGAATTTTTGTATAGTCAACGTGAGAAGATTGCTGCCTTTTTAGAAGAGAAAAAAATCGTAGTGTATTGTGGCCATCTATTCCGCGAATGGCTACCAGGCTGTGGTCCATTTATGCCACAGCTTATTCGTAATTATAAAGATTATGAGGTTTTTCCGACTGCAGATTCATCTATTTTCCAAGGTGTAACTATCGAAGATATGACATTTAAAAAAGGAGTTGCTGGCTTTTTTGCACGTGGTTATCATCACGCACCAGAAGATGCAGAAATATTACTTACTTTCTCAAATGGTAAGGCGGTTACATATGTAGATCGTTCTACAACAAATGGTACCATCTTAGTCCATGCAGGACGGGATTTACTGGGCTATGCTAATGAAAACAAATCAACAGACCTTATTCGCCCACAATTTTTAGCATGGCTTGAAGCAGAAGTACAATCATTAAAGGAGAGCACAGTACAATGAGAAAAATCGGTGTTATATATAGTGGTAATGAGTCACATTATCGGACGTTCCACGAGCCAAAATTCAATCAATATATAAAAAAATTAATTTATCATCCCGATTTCCTAGAAACGGACATCGACGACTTAGACGTACTAATTGTTCCCTCTCAATTAAATCACAAACTGTTACTTGCTAGCGTGACAAAAATACAATCATTTGCTGATAAAGGTGGAATTGTAGTTGCATTTGGACCACAGCCATGGAATTGGCTACCAGCACAACAATGGGAAGAACGACCAACGAATTTTTGGTGGTGGCTTGAAAAAGATGCTTCAAGTGGTCTAGTATTACAACAACCAAAACACCCTCTATTTAACGGTTATTTAACACTCGCTGACTGCACATGGCATCAACATGGCGTCTTCTGGCCTCCTGAGAATGCAGATATTTTAATTTCGACGGAAGATGGTGGTGCTGTTTTATATATTGATACTACCTCTACTGGCGGAACATGGATTATTACGACATTAGATCCTGATTTCCATTTCGGATCTTACTTTATGCCAGCAACCGAGCGTTTCTTTGAAGGATTTTTCCCGTATTTAGCCTATGGAAAAATTTTATAAGCGCTGTTTTAAAAGTAAAGGCCATAAAAAAGGGTGAATCAACCCTTTCCTATGGCATAAAAAAATTTACGAAAATTTATAAATCATAGCGGAAACTTTTTACAAGCTTACCTCCCTTATAAAACTCTTTAGATTCATCTCTTACGAAGCCCAGCGATAAATAAAGATTAATAGCAGCCTGCATAATATCACCTGAGTGCAAATATAATGCTTGATCCTGACGATTGCGTGCAAAGTCGAAGCTTTCATGCAACAATTTTTTAGCAATACCTAGCCCTCTACCTTTAGGATGGACGCCCAGTAAGCGTACAATGGTAGACTTTATGTCAAGCTCCGGCAGACCATACGCTTTTTCGGAATCTGTAAATAATTGCAGTCCCCCTAAAATCTCATTGCCACGCTTTGCTACTAAAATGGTTTCTGCATTTGGATTACCAACAGATGCGCGAATATCACTTAAGTACGATGCCCAGTTCTCTGGGTTTTCATATTCTTTTTCATATTGTGCATAACTCTCTACTAGAACCTCTAAATACCGGGCATAGTCTTCCTCTTTCAAATGCTCAATCACTATTTCAGCTACTGCCATTGTTCAATCCCCTTTTCTATTTAATCATCTATATATCCATTATGCCTCAGCATAATTACGTCTCTTAGCCTGAGGTACTCTTTTCAGCGAAAGTTTGAATACCTGTCGCTACGCTTTCGGTACAAAAGACATTCGCCGAAAAGGAGTTAAATGCCGCCCTTACTATAGGCAGTTACTCTTTTTTCAATACGATGGGCAAGCCATTCAATGATTACTGAAACACCCCAATAAATTAGCCCGACAGCGATAAATGCCTCCAAAAATTTCAAATTAATAGAAGCAACGATATTCGCAACCCCAGTTAACTCTTTAACTGAAAGGAAAAATGCTAGTGACGTGGCATGTAAGAAACCAATAAAGACATTTGTGAAATTAGGGATGGATTTACTAAATGCTTGGGGTAATATATAGCGTCGCATCGCCTGTGAAAATGTTAAACCGACTGCATATGCTGCCTCTAACTGTCCCTTTGGTACACTTAAAATACCGGACCGAATTATTTCGGAAGCATAAGCTCCTGCACTTAGCGTCAAAGCAAAAATAACAAAAAATAAAATAGGTATAGAGCTTGATTGAATCTCAAGTTTTAAAGCCTTGGCAAAGACATCAACAACAATTGGTATGCCAAAATAAACAAGCATAATATGCATAATGATAGGTGTGCCTCTAAAAAAAGATACGTAAAAATTAAACAATGGTGCGAGAAATTTGGTTTGTTGTATCCGAATAAATGCAACAATAATGCCGATTAAAGTGCCCAATAAGACAGGTGTAACTGCCATGAACAACGTTAACGGCAATACTTTACTAATTTCTTTTAACGCTTCAAAAATAAAAGCAATATCTATTGTCATAGCCATTACCCCCTAACTAGATGCAGTTTCCTTAGGCATATATCGATTAAGATACCGTTCATTGCGCTTTAATGCATTTTCTAACAAAATAACAATGACATAATAAACGATGGCCAGCGCCAAATATATTTCCAGTGCTCTTGTCGTTGAAGCAATTAGCGTTTCTCCACGTCCCACCATATCCATAACGCCAATTGAAAATGCTAAAGACGTATCCTTTAATGAACTTATCATCGTATTTGCCATATTGGGAAAGGCCACACGAATCGCCTGAGGGAGAATTATGCGAATAAAGCCCTGTATTCCACTTAATCCAACAGAATAAGCTGCCTCCATTTGTCCACGATCAACTGTTAAAATTGCCGCTCTAAAAATCTCTGCAAACGATGCAGCATTGCTCAACGTATAAGTAATAATTACAAAATACATAGCATCCATTCTTGTTACATCAATATGCACAAGTTTCAATAATGCTGGTATACCGTAAAACACTAAAAACAATTGCACTAAAATCGGCGTACCTCGAATAAACGAAATATAAATCGTTATGATTTGCTTCAAAACTGGTATGTGTAATAGCTTTGGTATAGCGATCACTATACCGAGCAGCATGCCTAAAATAGTGGCGAACACTAAAATTTCAAGTGTTACTGGTAAATACTGAAGCAATATTGGAAGTACTTTTGCAATTAGTGTGAAGTCAAAATCATTAGCCATACTTCCTTCTCCCTCTCCTATTTCGTTTAGAAGTCTACCGTATAATCGTCACCTAGCCATTTCTTACTTAGCTTACTAATAACGCCTTCTGCCTTTAATTCTCGAATTGCATCATCCAGTCGCTCTTGTAAGACAGCCTCGTCTTTATTTAATAAGAAGTAAACTTTTGAATTTAATAAAGCATCTCCTACAACCTTCTCCTGCGCCTCATTACTTTCGTTATAGTACTTTACTGCAAATGGTGTTGTAATGATTGCATCGATTCGACCTGTCGCAAGTTGATTGTGAATATCAACCGAGCCGGAGGAATAGATAATATTAGCGCCTAAATTATGTTCCTTATTGTATTTCTCTATATAGACAGCCGAGTTACTAGTTGGTGAAACACTAATGTTTTTCCCATTTAAATCATCAATGGATTGAATAGAATTGTTTTTTGCATTGACTGTTACTTGTAATGGGAATACATTATAGGGCTCTTTATTAAAGAGGAATTTCTCCTCTCGTTCACTATTGACCTCCATTTGATGGGCAATAAAGTCAATTTTCCTTGTCTCTAAACTTAATAATAAATTTGAAAATTCCATTGTTTTAAATTCAAATTCATATTCTGGTAGCTTCTCATCAATGGCACGAACAAGCTCTACATCATATCCTGTTAAATTCCCCTTATCATCTATGAAACAGATATTTGGAAATTGGGTTCCTGTACCAACAATGATTTTTTGAACGTCCTTGCCACCTTGTGCTGCACTATTTTCACTAGTATCCCCTTCGGACTTTTCCGTATTTGTACAAGCTGTTAAAAGTAAAGTTAGCAATAATAGTAGATAAAACGATAATTTTTTCATAAACTCCCTCTCTTCTTATGCATGCGATGGTTGATCAACAGCAAGTACTGCTTTTAAATGCTCCAACCCAATTTCTGTTACTGCTTTAAAGACGCCATTTGCTCCAATTTCGACAACCGGGACATAACGGACACCATATTTTATTTCAAGAATGTCACGGAATGCATCCTGATGTGTTACATCCACTGTTTTGTATGAAATGCCTTGTTGTTGTAAATATGTTTTCACTTCATCACAATAGCTACAGCCTTGCTTCGACCAAACAATTACATCTATATTTTTTGCCATGTTCATTTCCTCCTAGCTTACCGCTTCTTTTTGCTGCAAATTTACTGGACTTAAAAGTTCAAATGATCGTTCCCGTTCAAATTCCTTCAACACAGGCGTATGCAAAATAAACTCATCAATTTGATAACGCACATGATAGTCATCTAATACCGTTTTAATGTCTTCTGGAGTACCATATACAATATCTGCATCATATTGCTTCACTGTAAATGTCTCTCCAGATTCCTGCCCAAATTTCTCTGCAAGTTCTACCGATTGTAATGTTAGGCTTCTACCACTCGCTAAATGCACCTTCGTAATTTTTTGATCACCAATTAACTCTTTCGCCTCTTCTTTTGTAGGGGCTGCAAAGGCTGCGATAGAAACAGCGAAATGACCGTTTGGATAATGCTTGCGATATGCTGTAACTGCTTGTGCTAACACGTCATTGTCACTATTAATAAATCGAGCAAAGACGAACGCAATGCCTAATGTGCCTGCAAGGGCGGCACTTTGTGGACTTGCCCCAAGTAAAAATAATGCTGGCTTTACCTTTGGAATCGGCGTTGCCTGTACTCCATATAACTCGTGCTCAGATGGTACAGTTTGATCAATTAATTGCTGCAAAAATGATAATCTTCCCTCGAAATCTTCGCCTTGATTGAGCGTGCCATATTGCAACGCCTTCGTAGAGAGGGGTAAACCGCCCGGTGCCTTCCCTATGCCTAAATCAACTCGCCCGGGCTCCAACGATGCGAGAACATGAAAATTTTCTGCTACTTTGTATGGGCTGTAGTGCTGAAGCATCACTCCACCCGACCCGATATTAATAGACTTTGTTTTAGCAAGTAGATAAGATACTAATACCTCTGGGGATGATCCCGCTAATGTATCTGTATTATGGTGCTCTGACACCCAAAAACGTGAGTAACCCAATTTCTCTGCTTTTTGTGCTAGAGCCACTGTTTTTTGTAAGGTCTGCTCGTTTGTAGCGCCCTCAATTATCGGACTTTGATCTAATATACCTAATGAATAGCTCATACACTTTCCTCCTCCAAATACACTTACTCATATATGTTTACTAGGTTTTTAGACAGATTGTTTGATATAACGGCTTTCTTTAAATGGTAAACCTAAGTTACCACGTAATGTGTCCGCCTCGTATTCTTCACGATATAGCCCTCTAGCCTGTAAAATCGGCACAACCTTATCTACAAAATCCTCCAGTGCTCCAGGTACAGTAACACCTATAATAAAGCCATCAGCCGCCTCTTGTTCAAACCATTCCTGTACGAAATTAGCAACATGCTCTGCTGTGCCAAAGAACGCCGTTTTTGGGGTTGCTTCACGTAAAGCAACTTGTCGCAATGTTAACTCTTCTAGTTTGGCATATTTTTTAATATAATCAGTCGTACTTCTAAAGCTATTTGCTCCTATTTCACCAAGCTCTGGGAACGGAGCATCTACATCATATTGTGTAAAATCATGATGATCGAAATATCGACCAAGATAAGCAAGTGCACGCTCTATCGAAACGAGCTCAACGATTTCCTGATACTTCGCTTCCGCTTCCTCAAGCGTATCGCCGATAATCGGAGAAATTCCTGGGAAAATTTTAACTTCATCTGGATTGCGTCCAAATGCTGCAACCTCAGTCTTTACTCTTTTATAAAATTTCTGTGACTCTTCTAATGACGTACCATGTGTAAAGATTGCGTCTGCATCCTTTGCGGCTAATCGAATTCCTGCATCTGAAGAACCCGCTTGGAAAATAACGGGCTGCCCTTGCTTAGAACGCGCAATATTTAGCGGACCTTGTACTGAAAAATATTGGCCCTGATGATTTAATGTGTGTAGCTTAGTCGAATCAAAAAATACATCATTTTCTACATCTGCAATGAAAGCATCGTCATCCCATGAATCCCATAATCCCCTTGCCACTTCTAAATATTCCTCAGCAATATGATAGCGCTCTGCGTGACTAGGGTGCTGCTCAATTGTTTTATTGTAGTTTAAGGCAGTGCTTTCTAACGGGGTCGTGACAACATTCCATCCTGCACGCCCCCCACTAATGTGATCTAACGAGGCAAATTGACGCGCCACTGTAAATGGTTCGCTATAGGAGGTTGATACAGTGCCTACTAACCCGATGTTTTTAGTTGCTACTGCTAGCGCCGAAAGAATAGTTAGTGGTTCGAATCGATTTAAAAAATGAGGAATCGATTTTTCATTGATGAACAAACCATCCGCAATAAAAGCAACATCAAATTTCCCTTGCTCAGCCTTTTGTGCCTGTTGAATATAAAACGGCAAGCTTACACTTTGATTGCTAGCAACCTTAGGATGACGCCAACTTGAAATATTACCACCTACACCATGAATAATAGCCCCGAATCGAATTTTGTCCTGTCTCACCATATTTACTCCTCCTCAAATTTTATTTTTACTAAACATAGTGGTTAAGTATGTTTTAAGTTTAAAAAAATACTTTATTTATGAAATCATAAATAAAATAGGATTGAGGAAGATAATACCGTTCATTCATACAATTTGCAATGGGCTACATAATAGAAAAAATTTTACTGTCTTATAAAATATTTTATCAATATCAATTATGTGTCGGCATAATTGTAAGCCTCCGGCGGATATTACGGAATCGGAAAGGAGTTCTTTGTGCAAGCACAAAGCCGATCCGGACACCCGCATTCATCTCACCACCTAAGGAAGTGGTTGAGCACTGCTGAAAGTAGCTAAATTTTCTTGAATGCTTTCAAATTGTACAGCTGTCTCTACTATTGTTTTCCAAAAAGCTGGTGCGAGCGTCTCTTTATTTTTATACGTTAAAAAAATGTGCTGATTCATATCAAGTAAATGCTTAACATCAACCTCAACAAATTCACCATTTTCAAGCTCTTTTTTTACACAAAGATGTGGTAAGAAGCTCATATACTCCCTTGTACGGATAAATTCTTTCGCTACTTCTAAATGATCCGTTCGCACTTCAATATTTGCTGATACGCCCTCTACCTCAAACATTTTATGCACATAATTCCAATCAAAAGCCCCACATTCAAAAAACACCATTTTCTGTCGTGCCAGTTCCTTTGCATTCATTACATTATTTTGTATAAAGGGGTGCTCCCGATGCATCACAAGTTTAACCGCATTACTTAGCAATAGCTCATTGTAAATTCCTTCCGTATGAACATATTGAATAAGACCCATATTGATTTGATGACTTTGCAGTTTCTCTAAAATTACCGCTGTTGAACCTGTGATGATTTGAAAATGCAAATGCGGAAAGTCTTTCTTCCATTTCGGCAAAGCGTAAGCTAAAAAATATTGTGCTGTGACTCCATTTGTACCAATGCACACCTTATCAGATTCCTGCGTTTCCTCTAATTGTTTTTTCCCTCGTTGAAAAGTTTCCACAATCTGTGTCGCAAATGGAACAAAGTCCTTCCCTTTATCCGATAATATTACACTTCGCCCATCGCGATGGAATAACTCGACATTCAACTCTCGCTCCAATGATTTAATACGAGCCGTCACAGTCGGTTGAGATAAAAATAATGCATTGGCGGCCTTATGAATACTTTTATAATGCACGACATATAAAAATGCCTCGATATGATCAATGTTCAACCGGAGCCCTCCTCAAATTTCTTATTTATCTTATTATATAGATAATTGTTTTAATTCTCTATAAAAGATTGGAAAACTAGGTTTTATATTTTTACAAAGTAAATGTTCATTCAAAGAGCGCCCTTGAAAGGCAGCGTAACAAGAAAAAAGCAACCTAGCGTCTCCCAGGTTACTTTATTATGTAGCGATGTGGTCATCCATCTTGATCACATACATCGCGCGTGGTTTACAGCCCTCTGTCTGCAACCACCGTTATGTTATTCACATTGACACCCCCTGTTGCCAATATGAACTCTGTCTATATAGTACTTCTCAAATCGAGAAGTATAGCTATAAAGCAAATTTGTGCTTACTCAATGTAGAGCAATTAAAGTTCTATGCTAGAATTGATGCAAGTACCGCTTTTTGCGCATGAAGTCTGTTTTCAGCTTGCTCAAAAATATAGGAATTCGGACCATCAATAACAGATGACGCTACTTCTTCTTCACGATGGGCTGGTAAACAGTGCAAGAACATATAATTCGGCTTTGCGTATGCGACAAGCTCATCATTTATTTGGTACCCAGCAAAATCTTGTAAACGTTTTGCAGTTTCCTCTTCTTGCCCCATTGACGTCCATACATCAGCGTATACTACGTCCGCGTTTAAAACTGCTTCTACAGGATCATTTGTAATTGTAATTATACTACCATTTGCTGCTGCGATAGCCTGTGCCTTCGCAATCACTTCTGCGTCACATTCATAGCCAACCGGTGTTGCCACTGCCACATTCATTCCTACATGCGCTGAAGCGACTACTAATGAGTGTGCCACGTTGTTGCCATCTCCAACATACGCAATTTTAAGTCCTTTTAGTTCACCTTTATGTTCAAAGATTGTTTCTAAATCCGCTAAAGCTTGGCATGGGTGATAAATATCCGTTAATCCATTTATTACCGGTATAGATGCATGCTCTGCAAGCTCTGCAACCATTGCATGAGAATTCGCTCGAATCATAATGCCATCTAAATAACCTGATAGCACATGTGCTGTATCATAAACAGATTCACCGCGACCAATCTGTAAATCACGTGCATGCATAAACATACCTTTTCCGCCCAATTGGTTCATACCTACTTCAAATGAAATACGAGTACGAGTTGAATGTTTTTCAAAAATCATACCGAGTGTCTTACCTTCAAGTAGCTTCGGACATTTTCCTTCTTTAGTAATCATTTTTAGCTGTGTCGATAACTCAACTAACTGCTGAACCTCTTCACTTGTATAGTCTAGCAGGGTTAATAAGTCCTTATCTTTTAAGCTAGTTACTAACTTTAGCTGTACTTCCTCAAGTAATTTCATAGCCTTCACTCCTTGTTTCGTTGCTGTTGGGATTAGTATAACAATGCATATTTATAAAATCAACTGAATTTTTATGTTTATTTTAAAAAGTTAGAATTTTATCTTCTGATGTGTCAAAAATGCGAATAATCGAATATTTATGCATATTCAAGGAAATTGCATTATTGTTAATACATATTTATAATTTATATATATTAATTATTTTGGTGGTAAAACGTATGGATAAAGAATTGGTACATCTTATTAAGGAGATTAATCAAGTTAATATGAAACCAATTTAAGGTTAACCGAAGAATTTTCCTCTTTGTTGGATGAAACATTAACATTAACTACAAAACAAGCAGTATTTTTAAATCTTCTTCAGACGAAAGGCCCCTTCAAACTTATGAATTGGGGACATCCGCGAGTGCTGTTAGCCAATTAGTAAATAGGCTGGAGCAAGAAAGTTTTATAAAAAGAACTATGAGTAAAAAGGATCATAGATTAGTGATTATAGAACTAGATGAACAGGGGCATCCTTACTTTCAAAAGCAGGAGGAAATTGAGCTTGCTCTTATTTATTAATATTATTCAAAGCTCCATCGAGAGGACTTTGTTACAATTAAAGGACATACTTTCGAAATTACATTCTATTATTTCAGAGGAGCAGGAAAAAAATAAGCGTTCATAATGGAGGTATTCTTGTGGATTTACATAATTTAAAAAAGGACATTTTTAAAATTGCTTATCCTTATATAAAAACTCGCCCAAATGTTGCTTTATCCATTGGTATCATTTCTCAAGGTCAGGAAGCTACTTTTACTTTCGGTGGCTCGAATTTTATACTGGAAGAAAAGTCTTATATATATGAAGTTGGCTCGATTTCTAAAGTTTTTACTACATCCATATTAGGGGAAATGATTCAGGAAGGAAAAATCCATGTCGAAGATTCTATAGGCAAATACTTTTCCGCAATTCCCGATACTCATCCAGTTACCCTCAAACGTTTAGCCAATCATACTTCTGGGCTACCGGGAATAGGCGTGCTGAAGAACATTTACAATGTTTTTGATGCGCAAACACCTCGTGATCCTTTTTGTCAATATTCACTGGACGAGACTATACATTATTTTATAACGCATACAGACGAGCCAAAAGTTAAATTTCGATATTCTAATGTAGGAATGGGGCTTTTAGGATATATTTTAGCTAATACACTTCATACTGATTTTGAAACTGCTATCAAACAAAGATTAACAGATCCTTTAAATATGCCAAATACGTTTATCTCTATCCCTACCAATCAAGCAGAGGCAGTATTGCAAGGATATACTATCCTTGGACATAAAAAGCCACCACTCCAAATGAATGAATTTATGGCAGCAGGGGCAGTCCGTTCAACTGTTAATGACCTTTTAAAATTTACGAAAGTACATTTAAGTGATGAAAATTTAGGTTATACATTAACCCATCAAACGACTGAAACTTTTACAGAAAATATAGGTATTGGTCTAGGATGGCAACTCGATCACAATATCATTTGGCATAATGGTTCGACGAAAGCTTTCTCTAGTTATTTAGGTTTTGATAAAGCACAACAAACAGGCGTCGTTGTTTTATCAAATTATCGATCTCCTATTTTGGCGGCAAACCCTAGTCAAATTGGTAAAGATATATTGCAGCTTTTAAAGGTTCAATAGATGATTATATGAATTTATCGATAAGTTTTGTTAAAATATCGATAACAATTTTGAATTTATCACCTAACCTTCTTAGTTTATCGACATAAAAAACAGCCCTCAAATACTTAAGTTTGAGGGCTGTTAGAGTAAAAATATCATTAGCTCTGTGTGGCGTCTACAGTTATGTAAGTATTGCTATAAAGAACCATATTAATATTTTTCACATTCCACAATTTCCTAAATTCATTAATAGGAACTTTTCGATTATAGCTATTGTTATCATCATTACAATTCGCCAGTTCCCTTAGTGATTCTGAAAGGTAGACATACTCCTTGTCATATCCTACGACAGGGACAAAATGCAAATTATTACGATCCTTATGTACTTTAATAAAAACAATTACGGGAGTCCCTTTACTAATTTCGTACTTTAATGTATTTATATTTCCTTTATAATAGCTTGTTTTAAATCCCTTTTTTCTTAACACCGTACGGATTCCCTTTGGATATACATTGCCTGACCTCGTTTTACTAGGGAAATTAGTATATAACTCATCACCATCGGCCTCCATTCCAGAATGACGCAACACATATGCTGTTGAAAACGCTGCACATTCCCTATTGTTTTGTATATCTATCCTATTATTGCGTTTAATTAGATAGCTAGCCGGATAATCTCTTTTTCGTAAAACAGGTATGGGTAATGTCATTAAATATGCATTAATGATCGTTGATATAATAATCCATAAAATAGCTGTTCTAACTATAAACATACTACTCCCCCATCACTTTGCGTCCAAATCGCAACATTATTCCAAGTACTTCTTTCACTAACCCTACCCAATCAGTTTAATAACTGAATAATCAGTTATTATATCTAGAGTGTAACACATTTATAAATATTGGTACACGGGAATTAGACCTCCCCATATCGTCTCGGTATCTTTAACAGGCGTGTATGATTGAACTTCTAGTATGCAAGTCCTTTATTTTTCAAAAAAGCCTCCTAACATTTTTGTTAGAAGGCAAAATTATGGTATATCTATTTAGTTCTTTCCACGCTTAGTCAAAAATAATTTTATTCACTGCATCACGGTCTAATTTTTTAATAACTTCCACCATTAATTTTACAGCATTATCATAATCATCACGATGTAAAATACCTGCATGTGAATGGATGTAACGTGTAGCAATACCGATTGATAGTGCTGGTATACCATTTGCAGTTACGTGGATAGAACCAGCATCTGTACCGCCACCAGCCATTGCCTCGAATTGATATGGAATATTGTGCTCATCAGCCACATCTAATACGAATTCACGTAAGCCACGGTGCGAGACCATCGATGCATCGTAAACAACGATTTGTGGACCAGCACCCATTTTACTAGTTGATTCTTTTGCAGTTACTCCTGGTGTGTCTCCTGCTACACCTACATCGACAGCAAAGCCGATATCTGGTTGGATTTTATGTGTAGCTGTTTTCGCACCACGAAGTCCTACTTCCTCTTGAACATTCCCTACAGAATAAAGGATGTTTGGATGCTTTTCATTTTGCAAAGCTTTCATAACATCAATGGCAATTGCACAACCAATGCGGTTATCCCATGCTTTTGCTAATAAGTATTTTTCGTTTTTCATCACATTAAATTCGAAATATGGTGTTACCATATCGCCAGGACGTACGCCCCATTCAAGCACTTCTTCTTTTGAAGCTGCACCAACATCGATAAACATGTCTTTAATGTCTACCACTTTGTTACGCACATCTGCTGGTAAAATATGAGGTGGCTTAGAACCAATAACCCCAATAATTTCATCGCCTTTACGTGTTGTAATTGTTACACGCTGTGCAAGCATAACTTGGCTCCACCAGCCGCCTACAGTTTGAAATTTGATGAACCCTTTGTCATCGATTTGAGTAACCATGAAGCCTACTTCATCTAAATGACCTGCAACCATAATTTTAGGGCCATTTTCATCGCCAACTTTTTTAGCAATGACGCTACCTAAATTATCCTGTTCAACTAAGTCTGCATATGGTCCAATGTATTTTTTCATGACCTCGCGCGGTGCACGTTCATTACCTGCAATACCATTCGCATCTGTTAAATCTTTAAACATTTGTAATGTTGAATCTAGCTGTGTCATCCTTTTACCTCCCGACTCTTATATCTCCTCTATTATACTTCGTTTACCGAAATATTCCTAGTTAAATCGTCTGAAAATTGTTGGATTTCTTACTTTAATACCCCGAACGCTGACGATTATAATTTTCTTCATTTTTCTCTATATATGCCGCAACTACGTCCTCAAACGTAAAGCCTAGATTATACGCAAGTAATCCATAGCATTGCCAGATCACTAAATATCTATCCTCAGTTGGTTGACTAATAAAACTTAAAATATTGTCTTGTGTCA
This sequence comes from Lysinibacillus sp. G1-3, assembly GCF_056322905.1. NCBI lineage: Bacteria > Bacillati > Bacillota > Bacilli > Caryophanales > Bacillaceae > Lysinibacillus > Lysinibacillus sp. G1-3. The sequence continues at coordinate 10,578 of NZ_JBWHYQ010000005.1, read as the reverse complement.
TTAAAAATGTCTCTGTTAAATCTCTCTTCTCTTCAATCACTGGCCATTTTTCTATCGCTGTAAAACCTTTTAATAGGCCAAGTGATAATATAAAATGAATCGAATCCACATATTCTTCTAGAATCACATCACGTTCTGAAGCTCCCTTTGTGCTCCAAAACTTAAAGCAACGTGTCTCGTTTGCAAGTTCGGCTAGCTCTACCATTAAGGCTAAACCTTTTTCTTTAAATACATCACGTTCAATATTTTGTGTTTTTTCGATGAAATCATCAAGCTCTTTTTGCATTTTAAACAATTTTTGTAAATTCATATTTTTCTCCTAAATTTCTTAAAAATATTTATATAAAGTGAAACTAATTGTCCCTTACAATCGTATAGGAAGGAATAACCTTTCTTCAAGGGGGAAATTAAAAATGTTGCCGTTACTTATTCGTCTTGCTGTTATTACGCTTATTATCTATGTATTTTATAAAGCGATTCGTTATATAACCGATCCTAAGCGAAAACTTGATGAGGCCTATGAAAAAGGCCAATATTATTTTTATGATGACGTCAAAAATGTCCGGAAAAATTTCTTCATCTCTTACAAGGGTGCTCTTTTCGAAGGTGAAAAATACCTCGGCACGACTGAAGATGCCTTTGAAGTTGTGACGATTTTCGTTGGCGCCCGTGACGCCGCTACACTGCAAGGTTTTACGAAAAAAGACTTTGTATACTTACAGCAAGAAATTCTATTGAACTATCCGAGCGCAAAAATAAATTGGAAGCAGCCCATTGAAAAGCTTATGCACAACACATCCTCAGAATGAGGATGTGTTTTTATTTATCGGAACATTCTCAGGTTTTATCGGAATCTTTTTGTGATTTGTCGGAACATTTTCCGGTTTTATCACCATAATTGTACTAGGATAAAAATTTGAATAGCTGCTAGCAGTGGGAAACCAAATGCAAAGCTGTTATGTCGTGTTTTATGACGGAATAAATACATTCCTAGCACGCCACCTACTGCACCTCCAGCAATTGCTAATGTAAATAGTGAACGTTCTGCAATACGCCATTCATGTTTTTTTGCTTTTGATTTATCCATGCCCATCATAACAAGCAGGACGATAGAAACAATCGCCATATACGCTAATAATGCCTGTCCCATTGAATACTCCTTTAAATTTTCTATTTACTACTACTCTAACACAAAAAAGACTGACGGATAAATCCATCAGTCTTTCAATAACTTTGTCAAAAATTACTTAGCTACTGCTTTTTTTGCAGTGTCTGCTAATTGAGTGAATGCTGCTGCATCAGTTACAGCTAGGTCAGCTAACATTTTACGGTTAACTTCGATACCAGCAACTTTTAATCCGTGCATTAAACGGCTGTATGAAAGACCGTTCATGCGAGCAGCTGCGTTGATACGAGTGATCCATAATTTACGGAAATCACGTTTTTTCTGACGACGGTCACGGTATGCATATTGACCTGACTTCATTACTGCTTGGTTAGCAACTTTATATAATGTATGTTTTGAACCGTAGTAACCTTTAGCTAATTTCAATACTTTTTTACGACGTTTGCGCGTCACTGTTCCGCCTTTTACGCGTGGCATATGAATTACCTCCTGCTTTTCATTAAAAAATGAATATTAGTTATTTTGTGTTGTCAAATTATTTCATGTAAACAAGTAATGATTTGATGCGTTTGAAGTCACCAGATGAAACGATGTTTGCTTTACGTAGGTGACGTTTTTGTTTTGTAGATTTGTTTGCGAATAAGTGGCTTCCATAAGCACGGTCATATTTTAATTTACCTGAACCCGTTTTTTTGAAACGTTTCGCAGCTCCACGGTGAGTTTTCATTTTTGGCATGTCGAATTCCTCCTAAACTGTTCGTCTAATATTATTTCTCGTTCTTTGGTTGAAGAACTAAGAACATGCTTCGGCCTTCCATCTTCGGTTTTTGTTCAACCGTCGATACTTCAGCACAAGCTTCAGCAAAACGATCTAACACACGTTGACCAATGTCTTTATGTGTAATCGCACGACCTTTGAATCGTAAGCTACATTTAACTTTATCACCTTTTTCAAGGAATTTAATCGCATTACGTAGCTTCGTTTGGAAATCATGCTCATCGATTGTTGGGCTCAGACGAACCTCTTTCATTACGATGACCTTTTGATTTTTACGAATTTCACGGTCTTTCTTTTGCTGTTCAAACTTAAATTTACCATAGTCCATGATACGAGCGACTGGCGGCTTGGCTTGAGGGGCCACAAGGACAAGATCCAAGTTTACACGAGTGGCGATTTCTAGCGCTTCGTTACGTGTCTTTACACCAAGCTGGTCACCATTGTGATCGATTAATCGAAGTTCACGTGCGCGAATGCCTTCGTTTACATACATGTCTTTGCTAATAGTAATCCACCTCCAAGTAGTTGTCGCGAATACATGGTTTGGGCAAAGTCTTGCCCGGTTGAACGGTACATCATCTTGTCATGTCCATAAAAAAAGGGCGGACACTTTGAAGATGTCCGCCCGCTATATGTGCATGCGCAAGTCTACGCAAAACAATTCAACGTGTCATACCTGTTCACAGCCCAAGAGCGTTGTATCAGGTGAGAAGCGGGCAGCCTCTACTTCAACCACAAACTTTGTATTCATTAACCTTAACTATATTAACATGTACTTTAATATGCTGTCAAATGTTTTTTAGCTTATTTCTAAAACAATTTCGCCTTGGCGTAATTGCGTCCGGATTTTGAATTGTGCCAGCACAATTCATTCCTTTCAAAATCCGTGACATCCGCCGGAGGATTTATCTTCATTTAGTATGAGTTTGGATACACACTAAAAACGAACCACATACCCATTTATCTCTACACCTTTAGAGGTGGGAATCTTCTTCTGAATGAAGATAAAGTAACCTAAAAACTTTTAATCTAAACCATTATAGTGGTTATCATCATGATGTGAGGTCGTTGCTGCCGCTTCGCTTTCGCACAGAGCTTCCTGGGGGCGTCCGATGCGCTACATGGTCACATCTGTGACGCCAATCCCCCATGGAGTCGTCCAGTCTTCACTTCAATTAACTTATATCAACCATCATGCTAATAGAAGTTAAAATTATTTTGTAATTTCTGCTTTAATGTTAGATAAGAAGTCTTGGAAGCTAATTGTTTCTGAATCTTTTGAGCCGTAACGACGTACGTTTACGCCAGCAGCCTCTACTTCTTTATCTCCGATAACAAGCATATACGGGATTTTTTTCATTTGTGCTTCACGAATTTTGTAACCTAGTTTCTCTTCACGGTCATCCATTTCAACACGTAAGCCTGCTGCAGTTAATTGCTCTTCAATTTGTTTAGCATAATCAAAGTGTGCTTCGTTTGAAACTGGAATGACTTCAACTTGTACTGGTGCTAACCATGTTGGGAATGCACCTTTGTATTCTTCGATTAAGAAGGCAACGAAGCGTTCCATAGTTGATACTACACCACGGTGAATAACAACTGGACGATGTGGTTTACCATCTTCTCCTACATAAGTTAAGTCAAAGCGTTCTGGTAATAAGAAGTCAAGCTGAACTGTTGATAAAGTTTCTTCTTTACCAATTGCAGTTTTTACTTGCACGTCTAGTTTAGGACCGTAGAATGCCGCTTCACCTTCAGCTTCAAAGTAATCTAAGCCAAGCTCATCCATTGCCTCTTTTAACATGCTTTGTGCTTTTTCCCACATTGCATCGTCGTCGAAATATTTTTCAGTATCCGCTGGGTCACGGTAAGATAAACGGAATGAGTAATCATTTAAATCGAAGTCTTTGTAAACTTCTAAAATTAACTGTACTACTTTTTGGAATTCCACTTTAATTTGGTCTGGACGAACGAAAATATGTGCATCATTTAAAGTCATCCCGCGTACACGTTGTAAACCTGAAACAGCACCTGACATTTCGTAACGGTGCATTGTACCAAGCTCAGCAATACGTAATGGTAGGTTACGATAAGAATGCTTGCTGTTTTTGTACACCATCATATGGTGAGGACAGTTCATCGGACGCATAATTAATGTTTCATTGTCCATTTCCATTGGTGGGAAAATAGAGTCTTGGTAATGATCCCAGTGACCAGAAGTTTGATACAGCTCTTTAGAACCAAGTACTGGTGTATAAACATGCTTATAACCAAGAGATAATTCTTTATCTACAATATAGCGCTCAATAACACGACGGATTGTCGCACCGTTTGGTAGCCATAGCGGTAAACCTTGACCAACTTTTTGAGAAGTTGTAAATAACTCTAATTCTTTACCGATTTTACGGTGATCACGTTCTTTTGCTTCTTCAAGCATTTGTAGGTGATGTTTTAATTCTTCTTTTTTAAAGAAAGCTGTACCATAAATACGTTGTAGCATTTTGTTATCTGAGTTACCTCTCCAGTAAGCACCAGCTAATGAAAGAAGTTTAAACTCACGAAGCTTGCCAGTTGATGGTGCGTGGATACCACGGCAAAGGTCGAAAAATTCACCTTGATGGTAAATAGAAACTTGCTCATCTGCTGGAATCGCTTCAAGTAATTCTAATTTATATTCATCGCCGATTTTTTCATAGATCGCTTGTGCTTCTGCACGGCTAACATTTTTGCGCTCTATCTCTAGGTTTTCAGCGATAATTTTTTTCATTTCTTTTTCGATTGTTGGTAAGTCTTCAGCAGTGATTGGAGTTGGTGAATCGATATCGTAGTAGAAGCCACCTTCAATAACTGGACCGATACCAAGTTTAACATCTGGGTATAAACGTTTAATCGCTTGTGCTGTTAAGTGCGCAGTAGAGTGACGTAAGATTTCCAGTGCTTCCTCATCATCCTGAGTAATAATTGAGATTGTTGCATCCTCTTCAATTGGTGTTTTTAAATCGACTAAGACACCATTTACTTTACCCGCATATGCTTTTTTACGAAGTCCTGGGCTAATCGATAATGCTACGTCATCAGTAGATGTGCCTTTTGCAAATTCCTTTACAGCGCCATCTGGGAAAGTTAATTTAATCATATCTGACATTTTTCTGCACTCCTTATAGTTTTGTTGTGATGCATGATTGAAGTCAAAGAATCCCCGGAATTGATCCTCATTCAATAGGTGTTTGGACACTCACTGAAAAGGAACTACATCCGCATTCGTTCACCACTATTTTCCACTGAACGAAAATAAAAAAAGCTCCGTCCCTACGAAAGGGACGAAGCGTATGCTCGTGGTTCCACCCTTCTTCCTTCCGACTTTTTATAGTCAGACGAAGCTCAAGGCTAGCTAACGGGCTAGGGACCGGCGAAAGATTATCCCTTTCGCTGCTCAGCAGGTAGTAAATAATGTGCTCAAACTAGGAAGCTTACAGCCAATGACTTCCCTCTCTAAAAGCCTTACACAAAATTCATGTCCTCATCAATGCATTTGATCAATTATGCCTCGGCATAATCCGAAGGCTTTAACTTTTTCAGTAAGTGTTTGGACACCAGTTGAAAGAAGTTAATTATTATATGTGACAGTATACGCTCGATTGTCATAAAATGCAACTGCCAATCTTACATACGTCTATTTTGCCCGCCCATTTTAATCGGCTCTGTCAAGGCTTTAATACGTTCCATAACACGTCCAGCCTTCACGACTTCTATGTCACCTTTTTGTGACTGTCCTAAATGATGCTCCAACTCATCGTAATTAAAATTAGATGTAATGAATGTTGGCAATTGCTCTGCCATGCGGTAATGGAAAATAGTCCCCAAAATTTCATCTCGCGTCCAAGCAGTCATTGTTTCGGCTCCTAAATCATCAAGCATTAGCACTGGTGCCTTTTTCACATAGTCTATTTTTTCATTCAATGTGTTATCGCCAATTGCATTTTTCATTTCTCGTAAAAATTCAGGCACAAAAACTACAACTGACTTTACTTTAGCCTTCGCAAGTTCATTAGCTAATGCGCCTAACACAAAAGATTTCCCCACTCCAAATTGACCATACAAATAAAAGCCTTTAGAAGGCAAATTCCCTGTATCTAGTACATTTTGAACAAAATCAGCCGCACTGTTTGCAATGTCAACACGTGTATGATCATCAATAAATAAATCACTTATAGTAGCTTGTAGCACATCCTTTGGCATATGCATACTTGCTATCATATTAGCAACATCACGGCGCTCATCTTCACGTATCTTTTGCTCGCATCGTACATAATCAATTTCAACAGTACTCCTTACTACACGTAAAGTAGGTAAAAAACCTTTTAAGTAATTTGTACAATTTTCTGTATTGTCACAGCCACAGCAGACTGTAGATTGACTAATAAATTCATGGAGCTTCGGTAAATTACGTTCAACCGCATCATAGCTTAACTCATCCATATGTTCAGCTAAAAACTCTTGCACACGAGGGTTTTCTAATATTTCTTTACGCATCGCTTCATATCGTTCTTGAAATGATGGTACCTTAATTGCTCTTTTTAATGGTCCATTAATCGGTTCGATTGTCATTCACCTACCTTATTTTGAATATTACCTAATTTTTCCAGTATCTTTTGTCTTTCCTTTTCAAAATCAGTAGTGCCAGTATTTGTTGTATCTTTTAATACTTCCTCTGATTTTTCATTACGCTTATAAAACCAATCTGGTACTTTTTCCTCTCGGCGATTTTTTGTGTAAGAGTTCTTTTTTGCCGAAGACTGGGGTTTATTTTTCCACGTAGTGTACTTATCATGTTCTTTACGTGCTAGCTCCATTGCTTCTTTTGCTGTTTGAATATTTTTACGTACCCAATGATCCGCAATCGTTTCCACATATTTCTTAGGTAGCTTCATATCAGTTGTTAGCATTACATATTCCAGAAGAGCATTAACAACCCCTACCGGCATTCCATGCTGGACAATTAAACTCTCTGCAAGCTGTACGGAGGTCTGTAGCGGTTCTTTGCCATTATTGATATCTCGCAATACTTGCACTGGTGGAGTCGTCTCTAAATATTGCTGAAGCTCCTGGTCCTTTGTTTTTTGGCCGGGTTCTTCTACGGATGACGGCTCAGTCACTCTAGCAAGCTTTGGTGGTTCTTTTGATACCGTTAGCTTATAAAAATCCGCAGCGGCCTTACGTAAACGTTCCAATGAAATACCTAGATCATCATCTAATGCCAGAATTACTACCTTTTGCATATCGAGTGCCGTTAAGCGATATAAAAATGCTAATTTCGCTATTGTTTCACGCACCTCAAATGTTAGTAGGCTTGCCGGGACTAGTTGCTCCGATAAGCCCGCTTGCAGTAGTTCAAAGTCAAACTGGTCAAAATAAAACGGATATATCTTTTGCTGTGTATCCTTACGACTAGTATCTGCATGTAAATCATCTGGAATCCTTGTACTCACAGGCTTAAAAACATCTATGAAGGCACGTGATACATCTTTAAATTCTGCATCTCTTGTAGATGGAATAAAACGTTGACGTAACTTCCGATAAGCTTGCTCCCCAATTTTACTAAATAAAAACATCGACAGCAGTGGGTCTTTCATAAAACTATCCGCATCAAGTGGACGTATCAGCTCATATAAAAAGCTCCGTTCGCCATCATCTTCTTTTTTCCATGTGTGTAACAGGCCAATTGCTTCAAGCGCAATACGTGCCTCAAATACTTTGCCAATAGGAAGCCCTAACACATTCATTAAATAATAATGTGTCATTTGCTGCTTTGGCATTTGCTCAGCCTCTGCCCATAATGTTAAATAAAGGCTGATTGGTTCCGCTCCAATTAAAGGCTGATAAAATAGCGTTACTAATTGACGTTCCTGCGTAGAAAGTGCATGAGGTAGACGAATGTCAAAAGAATCAGCAGGCTGTAATTCCTTATACAAATGGATCAACGTCATTCCCCTCTCTATTCCCTATAATTTCTGCTCTGTTTGACGTTGGATAATTTCTTTAATTTCTTCAATAAAGACATTGATATCCTTAAATTGACGATATACCGATGCAAAGCGCACATACGCAACCTCATCGATTTTCGCTAAGCGATCCATTACCATTTCCCCTACATCCTCAGATCGGACTTCAGAATTCCCAATACGGCGAAGATCTTTTTCAATAGACATTACTAGTCCTTCAAGAACTTCAAGAGAAACAGGTCGTTTTTCGCAAGCACGAATAAGTCCACGAAGTACCTTTTCACGGCTAAATTCTTCTCGTGAACCCTCTTTTTTCACTACAACTAACGGTGTCTCTTCAATTTTTTCAAACGTTGTAAAGCGGAAGCCACATGACTCACATTCACGACGTCTACGAATTTCTTTATTATCATCAACTGGCCTCGAATCCACAACACGCGTTCCGTTAAATTGGCAAGATGGACATCTCATATAATTACTCTCCTGATTTCACAACATTTTAGTATTTCTATTATAACAAATTTCCTATGTATAAGAAAAGCGCATTGACGATAGTGTGCTCATGATAAGCCTTGAAAGCAGAAAGTACAAGCATAGATTTTACAATCTAATACAAAAAGCACATTGAAATCACTCGGATTTCAATGTGCTCAACATATTTGCTTGGTTATGCATTAACCGTTTCTAATGCTTTTGCCACTTTTTTAACAAGATCTACAACGCGTGCTGAATAACCCCACTCATTGTCGTACCAAGCAAGCACTTTCACTTTGCGGTTACCCAATACCATTGTAGAAAGTCCATCTACTGTTGAAGAGTAAGTTGTTGTATTGTAATCAGAAGATACTAGAGGCTCAACTGAGAAGTTTAAAATACCTTTCATTGGACCTTCAGTAGCTGCTTTAACGAATGCAGCGTTGATAGAATCTACAGTTACATCAGTATTTAAATCAACTACTAGGTCAACTAATGATACGTTTGGTGTCGGAACACGAAGTGCCATACCATGAATTTTGCCTTCTAATTCCGGTAACACTAATTTCAATGCTTTTGCAGCACCTGTAGATGTTGGAATGATAGACTGTGCGCAACCACGTGCACGACGTAAATCTTTATGTGGATTGTCTAGATTCTTTTGGTCATTTGTATAAGCGTGAACTGTTGTCATTAAACCGTTTTCGATACCAAATGTGTCATTTAATACTTTAGCAACTGGTGCTAAGCAGTTTGTTGTACAAGAAGCATTTGAAATAACATCATGTTTTGTGATATCAAGTTTCTCATCATTTACACCTAAAACAATTGTTACGTCCTCGTTTTTACCAGGTGCAGTTAAGATAACTTTCTTCGCGCCTGCTTCTAAGTGCATTGCTGCTTTTTCACGATCATTAAATTTACCAGTTGCTTCAATAACGATATCCACACCCATTGTTGCCCATGGTAATTTTAATGGGTCGCGTTCGCTAATAATTTGAACACGTTTACCATTTACGATTAAAGCATCGCCTGCAGGCTCCACTGAACCCTCGAACGTTCCGTGATTTGTGTCATACTTAATCAAATGTGCTAACGTTTCAGCTGAATAGCTGGCGTTAATTGCAACGATATTTAAACCTTCTTGTACGATCGCTTGGCGGAAAACCATACGTCCGATACGTCCGAAACCATTAATAGCAACTGATACTGTCATTTAAAAAATCCTCCTGTGAGTGCATACTCAGATTAATTATATACTTTATGGTGATTAGTATAACACAATCTCAAAAAAGATGAACATTATATATTCATAATATTAAAGTTCTTATTTTCTGAAAAATAAAATCGCCTAAATTAGTCCTTATTATGGTATAAACTCACAAAAAAATGTATAGCAAAGTGTTCTTACAAGCATCCATGCTTTTAAAAAACAAAATTGGAAAGGATGTCTCGGTGAATAGTGTGGCTCTTTAAAGGGTGATTTCCGTTCCAGGCTACTCGCTTTCCTGTGGGCGAGCGTCGAGCCGCTTCCTCCGCTGTTGTTGCTGCCGCTACGTTAGCACTACGCTTTCGCACAGAAAACATCCGCTCCGTGCAGGGTCTCGCCTGTCTCACTTTCCCACGGGAGTCGAGTAACCTTCCACTCCAATCAGCAATAGCGTAGAATTTTTATGAATTTCTTTCATTTCAAAAGTAACACTATTGCTTATCGAACAGGAAAGACTTATAACAGTGACGCATTGTAACTATTGCTAATGCTTCGCTTTTTCACAAAACTGCTGTAGTCTAATTTTATAACTATAAATAAATTAGAGTGCCCTTCAAGAAAATACTTGATATGTAAAGTGTTGATTGGAGTGGAGGCTGGGCGACTCCTTCGGGATTAGCGGTAGAGGAACGCGAGTGAAGCGGCTCCCATCGGACGCCCCCAGGAAGCTCTGCTCTGCGCGAAAGCGAAGCGTCAGCGGCAAAGCGCACAGCCGGAACGGAAATCAACCACTCGTTTTGCCGAAAGAGCCATACTTTATTTAATATGACACCTTAATTTCATTGACACAATAGTTTTTCAACAATCGAGTAGGAGGGAGTGATTAACTCCCGACCTCTCACACCACCGTACGTACGGATCCGTATACGGCGGTTCAATTAAGATGAATAACGCAAAGTTTCGTAACGAACTTGCAGACTTTTCAGGC